>NZ_JAQFCE010000025.1:0-52420 GCF_027690675.1 Bariatricus sp. TF06-38A | reverse complement strand
TCCTGCGTCCATAAAGTCGTTGTTTACAGTTAAGATTATGCACTCCAGCGGGCAGAACCATACTCGATCCCGTGACGGTACTTCTTAGCGTTCTTGCCTTTCAGGTAGACCGCCATGCGAAGGACCACCGCACCAGTTATGCCAATCAGAAGGTCCGTGGGATGGAAACTGAGCCACGGGGAGGAAAGTGCTGCCGTAAAGCCGTCCCCGATAGAAAGCAGCTTGTCGGAAAGGTCTGCGCCGGGCGCAAGCCGGAAAGCCTGTGCCAGCTTATCGAAGGGATACACGAACAGAAGATACGGAAGGTTCAGCAAAAACAGTTTTTTCATGTTCATCTCTGCACACTCCGATCTTTGACCTTTACTTTCTCCCGGTCAATGGTGCGGTGTTCCGCTTTCTCCGCCGCCTGTTCCTTCGCCTGGGTCAGCCGTTCCCGGATGGAGGGCTTTTCCTCACGGCTCATTTTGCGGCTGGCAAACTCCTGAAATGCCGCTGTGATGGCGTCTGCGTCCCGGCTTTTGAAAAAGACCAGGTAACGGGGCTGCTCTGCGGCGGTGTCCTTCTTCAAGGCAAAATCTACATGGTATTTCTTCGCTACACGGGAGAAAGCCTTGATATTCTTGTCGCTGATCTCGATATTGGCAAGACCGGCGTTCTGGCTGGCAAGCTGTTTAAGGCTCTGCCTGCCGCGGTAGATTTTTGGCTTCTGGCTTTTCTGAATTTCCTCCAGGAACTTTTTGACGGCCTTTTCAAAGACCTGCTCACTTAGCTTGGCTCCGTCAACAATGAGCGTCACGGTGCCCCGCGTTACTTCCTCCTGCATTTAGCCTCGCCCCCTTTGCCCGTCCCCGTACATATCGTGCTGCACCAGGGAAGAATAGTAGCTGTTGATGGTGGTCGGGGCGTTATACAGCGCCGCCAGAAGGTATTTCTTGATATTGCGGACATAGGTGGTGTTATCCTTCATGCAGTCCATGACATACTGAACATGGGAGCTGTCCAGCTTCATAAACCGGGACTTTACCACCTCCGCCGGATAATCGTCTCCGGCAATGCGGATGACTTTGCGGGCAGAACATACGGTATCCACGATCAGGTCAACAATCTCGTCAAGCTGCTCACGGTCGATATGGCTGTCCTGCACCAGATAGCTGTACTCGATGTTATCCAAAATCACTTCACGATAGCATTCTCTGGCTCCCATCCAATCCGTTCCCATCCTTGCCCCTGCGGGGGTAGGGGGATTTGATTGGATAGGATTTGATATCTCCGTACTTGATAAATCAGTCTTTGTTTGATTAGTATTTAATTGTGCGGGGTTTTCCGTACACGGGTCCGCCGTATCCGGGATACCCATATCCGGGTTTTCCGTATATGGCTTTGCCGTACCCGGTAAAGGCGTACCTGGGCTTGACGACGGTTCGCACTGAGGCATTTCGTAAATGACATACTCGGTATCCGTGATCTTGCCTTTTTCATCCCGAAGCTGGGTGCGCCGGATATACCCGTGGTTTTCCAGCTCCTTCAATGCCGCACCGATGCTGTCCACACCTTCCCGGCAGATCGCCGCAAGACCTCTGGTGGTGTAATTCCACTCGTCAGGGAGCGACAACATCATGGACAGCAGTCCTTTGGATTTCAGGGTCAGCGTTCGATCTTTCAAGTGATGGTTCGACATGACCGTATAATCACGGGTCTTTTCAATACGAAAAACAGCCATCTTCGCACCTCCTTCCTGTGAAAATAAAAAGTGTTGATTTTGAGCGGTTTACCCGTCTGTATGCCTCCGTTTTCTCCCGCATGGGAAAACATCCACGCCCTGTTCAGAACGCAAGCCACAGAGGGAAAAACAGAAGATATCCCACTGATTTTGATACATTTTGGGGGCGGCTACCTCTCACGGTCTTTATGGTCATAGTGGAGGTCGCCGGAAAGCACCTTCGCATGGTTGCGGATTTTGATATGACCCTTTTCCTGATTCTCCAAAGCCTTGCTGTATCCGGCATCCGTCAGGAACAGGCGCATTTTCTCACCCTTCCAGCCAACAGGCGAGTCATGGGTAAGAACATCAAAGACGATCATGTGTCTGGTCGCCGGGTCGAAACGCTCCAAAGCCATAATGTCATGGCCGGATAACTTCTGCGCCCCGGATCGCTGCCTGGTTTCTGCCAGCATTTCTCCGATGGTGCGGGCTTTCTCCGGCAGACGGTATTCGGCCTGCACTTTGCGGATCAAATCCATGCACTCCTGATCCGACAGGGGACGGAGCTTGTCCAGAAGGCTTTCCGCCGTTTCTTTTACTGCCTGGTTCGGCGCATAGCGCCATGTCATGTAAATCTCATTCAGGACAGCGTTCTGATTGGTACTTTCAATCTGAAACACCATCCTCATTTCTGCTTCTGTCAGTTTCATTGCCAGCCTCCTTCAAAATGGGTATAAAAAAACGCCATAGGTTTTTTGAGCCTACGGCGTTTCTTGCAATATTCACAATTCCAAACTTTCCAGCCACTCGTCAAAAGATTTCTTGGAGACGCGGATCGCATTTCCTATGCGGACGATTCTGAACTCCTCCTGCTTGACGAGCTGATATGCGGTTGTGCGACCGATGTTGAGCATGGCCGCAATTTGTTCCACGGTGTATGTGCGCGGTTCCGGCAGTGACTTTTTCTCTTTCTTGTCCATAGTAACCTCCATGTATTTGCCTTGTCATTTTGACTAAGGGAGTGGAGAATGGCAGTAGCAATCAGTTTTGGCTGGGTGTCCTCTTGCTAAGAATTTGCTAATAGGACCACCCAACGGACACATAAAACTGCGTCAGAATAGGTGTTTTGCACCATAAAGTTCGTTTACTACAAGTCATTCTGCGTAAGGGATGATATTGGAAGTTACATCCGAACCGTGTATCACATGGTAAGCCATACTCCTAAGCGAGGGGTCGGAGGTTCAAATCCTCTTGGCGACGGGCTTCAAAGCGTTCGAAAATGTTAGCTGGATTAGCTGACAACGAACGCTTTTGTTATTTTCAAATCACGTTCGTGGCACAAAATTCCATTCAAAATGATCAATTTCCAGCTAACGCAATCCGATTTTTGTTCTCATACTCCTCCTTCCGTTGAGACTATTCCTCCCGCCGGGAGTCCACGTATTTCAATATCGGCTGTCCCTTCCAATATTAGAAATAGTGCTGTGAACACCTTCAGGTGGAACCAACAGACAAGTGAAACATCTGTTATTGAGAGGGTATGGGGAGATCTCCATCAAGATAAATCCCATAGGAGAACAAGATGCCAAATGGCAATACTGTTAAACATGGGTGGATCTTGCTCTTATTTGTACCCCTCTATATAACGAAACGCTCAGAGGCTGTTTTACAGTGGGGGAAAAGAAAAAATAAAAATAAAATTTTTTTACATTAACGTGAAAAATATAGACGTGAAAAAATAAAATGCTATAATTAAAAGAATTGAGACAAAGCAGATGAAAATCTGTGACACAAAGCTAAAGGGCTTGTAAAACGAAAATATTGAAATGTGTTTTAATCGAAAGAATAAGGAATTTGACGTATGCAAAAAACAAAATGTTATCTGGCCGCATTGGTGTCTGGTGTACTTTTAGTAACTGGTATTTTGGCTGGATGTGGACAATCTAAAAAAGACGATCACCTTACCGTGTATCTGTGGGAAAATCGCTTAATGAAAAATATTGCTCCTTATATCCATGAGCAATTTCCAGATCAGGATATTGAATTTATTATTGGAAATAATGACACTGATTTATATAGCTATTTTAAAGAGCATGGTGAGTTGCCGGACATCATGACAGTACGTCGATTCTCTGGAACGGATGCGCAGGATTTACAGCCATATCTTATGGATTTTGCTTCTTATGATGTGGTTTCTAAGTACTATTCCTATGCAGTGGAATATTATAAGGATACAGATAATGAAATTCAGTGGTTGCCAATCTGTGCACTTCCGCAGACGATTATTGCCAACAAGACACTGTTTGATCAGTATGGAATCAAAGTTCCGGAAAATTATGAAGAATACGTACAGGTTTGCCAGCAATTTTATGATAAGGGTATAAAACCTTACTCGATGAACTTTGCAGAAGACTGGGCAAATCAAGAAATAATTCAGGCGGCAGCGATTGGTGAATTTACAAGTTTGGCTGGTATTGACTGGCGAAACGAAGCCGAAACTTCAGCTGGTGAAATAAAATTTGACGACGTACTATGGAAAAGAATTTTTTCGGAAACAAGTCAGTTCCTTAAAGATTCGCATTTTAGTAAAGAGGATATCAATGTTAATGTTAATACAGGAACTCAGATGTTTGTTGAAGGAAAATCAGCAATGTTTCATGGACAGCCTAGAGATATGCAAAAATTCCAAGATCAGATGGATGCGGAACTAATACGTATTCCTTATTTTTCACAGACTTCAGATAGTTCTTTTGTGTATATGTTCCCATCCTTAAATATTGCATTCAATAAAGAATTGGAAAAAAACCAGGAAAAACTGGATACAGCATTAGATGTGCTGGATTGTATGATTTCGGAACAGGGACAAAAACTGATTGCAGATGGAAGTGGTGTGATTTCGTTTAACACAGATGTTCCATCAATGATGCAGAATGTACCAGGCTTGGAAGAAGAAATTAAAGATACTTCTATTTATATCCGATATTCTGCTCAAAAATCATTCGATGCCAGTCTTAAAGCTGTTCACGGATTATTATCAGGAAAAATGGATGAAATGCAGGCTTATAATGCTTTTCGTAGTGCAATGAATAGTAAAGATTCAAAAGAAAAAAGTACGGTGAATTTTGAAAACGAGTATTCCATTTCATTGAATGATAAGAGCGGTCGAGATGCAGCATCATCTATTTTAACTACAATCAGAAAAGAAAATGATGCACAGTTGGCTCTGACACCATATTATTATTATACTTCTTCTATTTACAAAGGAGAATGCACCAGCAGCCGGGTCGGTCTGATGACAGCGAAGAATTCAGATACCCCATTATATCTTGTAAAGCTCAACGGTGAGCAGGTTTATGAACTCGTTAAAAAATATCTTACAGAGGCTGATGAGAATTTTTATGTAACCACAAAATACGAATTGCCGATTGCATCTGGTATGAAAATAATTGTCAAAAACGAAGAAAACGGATTCTCATTAAAGGATATAACAATAAATGATAAAAAAATAGACACAGAAAAAGAATATTCCATTCTTCTTACGGATACGATAAAATCTATTTTGAAAAAAATTAATCCAAAATGTACTATTGAGCAAATAGGGAATACAACATTATCTAGTGCATGGATTGCGGCCATGTCAAATGGGCAGCAACCGTCAGCACCAGAAGACTATATAGAGGTTGAAAAATAAAGTGCAAATAGAACAAGAGATAATTAAGAGAAAAAAAATAATAATGCCATTGTTTGTCATGATTTTCATTCTTTCAAGTTTTGTTTTTGTAAGGTTTCTGTTGAATAGGATGAATACATGTATTGAGGAAAATGGAGAAATCAGTATGGAAGCTGTTGTCGAACAGATTCAACAGACCTATGATATGCAAGTGAGTGGATACTATAGACAGTTACATTTTGTTGAGGACTATCTGTGTAAAGAGAAGAAAATATCCCTTGAACCAGATAATAACCGAAACTTTTTTAAGGCATGGGAAAAAGAATCTGAGAGTACACTTTTATTTCTACAGGAAAATGGAAAAGCTATAACCTCAGATGGAACAAAACTGAAAGTTGATATGCCTAGTAAGCTTTTGCTGAATTTGAGAAACGGATCTAATATTGGAAAATTGGTCGCTCTTGAATTTGAACAAGTGAAAAAAGACGGTTATTTGGTAGCAATTCCATGTCAGGAATATACGATTAATGGAGAAACTTATACAGCGATTGGAACAGTGTATGATCATTCGAAATTAGACTCCATGTTAAATCTTGGAGGATATGATGGAAGTGCATATCTCTTCATGTTGGACAATGATGGAAATATTACTTATACGAACCAGAAGGATGACATTTTTTTTCGAAATTATTCATTACTGAAACATTTGAAAAGTAATCATGCTATAACAGAAAAAGAGTTTGATTCTCTGAATAAAAAGATTGCGGAAGGAAAAAAGGGAGTAGAACTTTTGGGGAAAGATGAGCCTTATTATTTGGGATATTGTCCGATAGAAAGCAACAATACGATGTTGATTTGTATTGTAAAAAAAGCGACAGTAGATAATGTGTTGAAAGAATACCAGAAAACGATTGGGCTTACTACAATGCTCATGACAGGATTTATAATCTTGCTTTTTGCTGGATTATTCTACAGTATTTCCAGATTCAGTATTGCAAATCAAAAAGTTAAATTTGAAAAAAGAAACAATGAGCTTCAGGCAATGGCTATAAGCGAAATGGAAGAAGCTAATAAAAATCTGAAAAAGGCTAAGAACATTGCTATTGAGGCTCTACAGACCGCTGAAAATGCAAATAAGGCAAAAACAGATTTTTTATCCAATATGTCGCATGATATTCGCACACCTATGAACGCAATCATTGGTATTATATCATTAATCAGACATAATGCCGGCGACAAAGAAAAAGTTATAGAGTATGCAGATAAAATAGCTATTTCTTCTCAGCATCTATTAGGAATTATTAATGATGTTTTGGATATGAGCAAGATTGAAGCTGGAAAAACAGTTTTCAAATATTCTGATTTTTCTATTCTGGATTCTATAGAAGAACTCAATACAATATTTCATTCACAGGCAAACGAAAAAAATCAGAGTTTTATAATCACAAAAGAAAACCTTAAACATGAGTGGGTAAATGGCGACAAGGTTCATCTGATGCAGATTTTCAGTAATCTGTTGTCTAATGCAATAAAGTACACACAGGAAGGTGGAATAATCCATTTTATAGCAGAAGAAAGTGAGACAAACTCTTCTACATATGGAAAATATCATTTTATAGTCAGTGACAATGGTATGGGAATGTCTGCTGATTTTAAAGAAACTATCTTTGACGCGTTTACTCGTGCAGAAAGTTCCGTAACAAACAAAATACAGGGAACTGGTCTGGGAATGGCAATCACTAAAAATCTGGTTGAATCGATGGGGGGAACGATTGAGGTTGAAAGCGAACCGAATCACGGAAGTAGTTTTGAAGTAATCTTAAATTTAAAAATTGTGGAGAACAGAGTAGTTTCTTCGACAGAACAGATAGAAATGCATGAGACAGATAGTGATATTCTGGATGGAATGCGCATCCTTTGTGCAGAGGATAATGAGTTGAATGCAGAAATCCTAATGGAATTATTAAAGCTTGAAGGTGCAGAGTGTACTATTTGTGAAAATGGCAAAAGGATTTTGGAAGCATTTGAACAGTCCGTGCCCGGTGAGTATGATATGATCTTGATGGATGTACAAATGCCTGTTATGAATGGTTATGAGGCAACGAAGGCAATCCGTAGAAGTTCACATGAACAGGCAAAGACGATCCCGATTATTGCCATGACTGCCAATGCATTTTCAGAGGATATGCAGCACTCTCTCTCTGCTGGAATGAATGCTCATATTTCAAAACCAGTTGATATGAAGTTGCTGAAGAAAACCATAAGAAATATAAAACTTGGGGGGGACGAAGCCCAATTTATTGATCAATAATCACTAAAGAGAAATAAGAAGGACAAGAAACGAAAAATACTCATTGTAAATGATTCAAAATTTAACACTTTTGGATATCAATATGCCACAACTGATGCTGATCTATGACAGAAGAATGTATATCGATAACATCAAGTTTGTGAGGGTGACAATTTATGATTATATCAAAGTAAGATAATTACAATCAATAAAGCCGGTGCGGGATTTTGATATCCAGTACCGGCGTTATTGATTCCATAGGAACTTGAGAGTGCAGCCTACTTCATATCCGTATTAAGCATCATATGCCAAAGAACTTTTTCTTTTTCTCGCAATGCAGATACCGTCTGATAGATTCTTTACTGCTTGATGGAAAAAGAAAGGCCCGTATCCGTTCTGGATATGAGCCTTGCAAGAGTTGGAGAATTGTAATCCTTAGATTTTACAAGTAAAATCTCTCCAGTTTTGTTTTAAAAAATTGAATTAATGGACCGTTGAAGCAGGCATTTATAATTGTACCAATCCCTACTACCGACCAGATTCCCGCCCCAGATGCAGTGGCAAATATGATTCCGATAATCACGACAACAACATCCGAAAGGATCCTTGCTTTATGGAATGGAATTTTCTGATGTGTAAGTTTCTCGATTATAATAGCGACACTGTCATATGGGGCGATTCCCATATCTGCGACCATATATAATGCCACTCCCATGGATGCCATCAGCTGAGCAAGCAGCAGTGCAAGGATACGCAGTGGCAGATTCATCTGAATCTGCACTACATCATTTGCTACATAACAGATAAAATCTGCAATATATCCGACAAATACCATATTGATAATGGTTCCCGCACCAATGCAGGATCTTGCCTGAAAGAATACAACTACAAGGATGATTGCATTGACAAGCAGCTGCCACGTTCCAAAACTCCATCCGATAAATCCGCTGATTCCAAGATTCATTGCACTGAATGGATCCACGCCAAATTGTGAAAGTCGTAAGAAAGATACACATAATCCAATAAACAATATTCCCAGTACCATTCCGCCAGTTCTTTTTGTCTTCGTCATGCTCTATCTTCCCTCCTGAACTTTTTTGCCTTTCAGCATATATATTCTAGATTCAAAATCGGTACAATGAGTCACATTTCCTGGCACTTCACCAGCTGTCACATCAGATGTGATCAATCCATAATTCATCAATTCGTCTCCGTAATTTTCTGTATGATTCCATACATTTTCATAAACCATATCCGGGTTCAATCCCTGTAATCTAACACGGCTATACGGCTGATTCACTCCATTTAAAACACGATAGTAGCCTACGATTGCAAGCGTGCGGTCTTCATTTGTCACCATCCATACCGTCTCATTTCCTTCAAATGGACTTTTCAGACGATAAAATGTTCCAAACTGTAACACTTCTCTGTATTCTTTCATAAATGCGATTTGTTCTTTTACTTCTTTGATCTCTTCTTCTGTCAATTTGTTGAGATCCAGTTCATATCCAAAAGTTCCAAAGTATGCTACATTCGCTCTGGTATGTAATGGAGTATTGCGAAATACCTGGTGATTCGGAACAACAGACACATGGCTTCCCATACTGCTGAGTGGATAACACATAGAAGTTCCGTACTGAATCTTCAGACGCTCAATTGCATCCGAATCATCGCTTGTCCATCCCTGCGGTGCATAATACAGCATTCCCGGATCAAATCTTCCGCCACCGCTGGCGCAGGATTCAAATAATACTTCTGGAAACTCATTTGTCAACCGCTCGTACAGATCATATACACCCAAAATATAACGATGGAACACTTCTCCCTGTCTGTCTGAAGGAAGTTTGTTACTATAGCATTCCGTAATGCTTCGGTTCATATCCCATTTAATATATGAGATTTTCGACTCCGATAATAACTTTGTCATCATACCATAAATATAATCTACTACTTCTTTTCTTGCGAAATCGAGTACATACTGGTATCTGCCGTGTGATGTATTTCTTCCAGGTGTCTGTAAAATCCAGTCTGGATGTGCTCGATAAAGATCAGAGTCTTTATTTACCATCTCCGGCTCAAACCAAAGGCCGAATTTTAATCCAAGTGCTTCAATTCTTTCTGACAGACCTTTGATGCCATTTGGCAGAAGCTCTTCATTTGCCACCCAGTCGCCAAGACCGGCTCTGTCATTTCTTCTCGCACCAAACCATCCGTCATCTAAGACAAACAGTTCTACTCCACATTCTTTTGCTTTCCCGGCAATCTCTACAAGGCGATCTTCTGTAAAGTCAAAATAAGTTGCTTCCCAGTTGTTATTTAAAATCGGTCTTGCCTTATCGCGCCAATACCCTCTTGCGAGTCTTTTTGCATACAGCTTCTGGAATGTCTGACTCATGCCATTTAATCCATTTTCACTGTAAACCAGAACTGCTTCCGGTGTCTGAAAACTTTCTCCCGGTTCTAATTTCCAATCGAATCCTTCTGGATTGATCCCGGCTGTAATTCGTGTCACATTATATGTATCTACCTCTGCCTGCATACGGAAATTTCCACTATATACAAGGCTTATTCCAATTGCTTCTCCTGCATTTTCATCTGTGTTGTGACGTTTTAAAGCAAGGAACGGATTATGTTCGTGAGAAGAATTTCCGCGCATGCTGTCGATAGCTGTTATGCCTTGCTCCAATGTTCGATTCTTAATATAGCGCTCTCTGGACCACGCACCGGACAACTGCATCCATTCATAATCCTTATCCGGAAGATCCAGGCTTAAGCTCATCATATTTAATACATGCAGATTTTTCTCACCAGCATTTTCAATACAAGCACTTCTTGCAATTACACTATATTCATCAAAAATCGTATATAAAAGCGCCAGTTTTGCACCAGTCAAAGCGTCTTTCAGGAAGATGCGCAATGTCTGCGCTTCCCCTTCGGACTCCGTATATGTTGCCGGCAATCCGGAGAGCTTCGGTTTTCCGTCAATGATCTCATAACTGTCATATTGGAACTCACTGATCCTGCTGCCATTTTCCTGTAACAATTCAATTGCCGGATGTCTGTAATCTGTCGTACCGTAAACCGGATATTCCTGTCGGATATGTTCCAATGAAAAAGTACGATCCCACTCATATATATACGATGTCATTGGGCGTTCACATTTCTCAACCAGATAAGAAAAATCTGCTTTGTCATGAAGTCGTTTTCCAAAATATAATTGTCCCAAATGTCCATTTTCTAATACACATAAGATATAACTGATTTTTTCATTGTATAAATGGAAAGTTTTCGTTTCCTCGTGAAAAATAATCTGTCTCATATACTACCCCTTTTATAATTGAATTGTTGACTCTTAAGCTGTCTGCTTTTTCGCATGCATTTCATTTACTTTTCTTGTGATTTCTTCCATCTTCTCACCTTTTAAAGTGTAGTATTTTTTGTAAATACCAAAGCTAGCAAATGCAAGAATGATTGGAATTACAATCATTAACACGCGAATCCCCATTACTGTTGCTGCGCTCTGCGTTACCGCTTTTGCGTTGTATCCTACAATCTGAAGACCAATTCCTGTTAATCCACCTGCTGCTGCCATAGCTGCCTTCATAAGGAATGTCTGTGCAGAACATGTTACGCTTTCATTTCGTACACCAAACTTCACTTCTCCATAGTCGATAACATCTGCCATACAGCATGTTGTTACTCCAAGTGAAAGACCTGAGCCAAAGAAAAGTAATGCACAACATACAATAACTAACACCTTGCTCTGTGGTGCTACATATCCTGCTGCACCGAGCAGTACAAATCCAACAATCGGAAGTCCGCATGCAAATGCGTATACTTTTTCACGGCTAATTTTTTCTGCAATTTTCGGGAAGCATAAAAGTCCCGCCATCTCAGCAATAATCGCAAGTCCAAAAATAGAATACAGATATTCATCATGGCATACACATTTGAAATAATATACAGCAAAGCTTTTTGCAATCTGTGTACAAAGGTTAAATGTCAAAAGTAATCCGATAAATGCAAGCAGCTGATCATTTTTTACAATTACCTGAAATGCCTGTTTCAGACTTGTCTTTTCTGCTGATATACCTAATGTTGATTCCTCTTTTACATTAAATACAGTAATGCCGATTGTAACGATGAAAATAACTGCGATAATGATTGCGAAAAGTGTATATCCTTTTTCTGCGTAGAGATTGCTCTCGCCTGCAACTTTGTTCAGGTAGTTGATAATATAAAGCCCAAATGTTGCTACTGAAAATCCTGCAAGACTTGCGAAAAATCTTGGAATTACGGATACTTTCTCGCGTTCGTGCGGATCATTTGTCAAGTTCGGAAGCCATGACCAGTAAGGAACATCCATGATCGTATAAGTCATTCCATATAAGATGTACATAACAGATACATATACGTACAATGCTGTTCCTGACAGGTTAAAGCTGTGGAATAACAAAACAAATACAACTGAATTCACCAATGTTCCGATTACAAGCCAGATTCTGAATTTACCAAAACGTGTATGTGTATTGTCAACAATCATTCCCATCATCGGGTCATTGATCGCATCCCATATTCTTGCCACAAAAAACAGTACGCCGACAAATGCCGGTGCCAGATACAATGTATCTGTAAAATAAAGCATTAAAAATGCTCCTACTAAATTGCAAATCGCATCTTTACCGATTGCCCCAATTCCAAAACATAATTTTTCTCTTGTAGACGCATATTTATATTGCGGATTTTTCTGAGTTTCTTTTTGATTTCCCATGATTCTCCTCCTCTAATACTCCTTTGTTTATTTGTTATTTGAGTGAAGAAACCTGTGCACGTGTTCCTTATGTTTGTTGATACAAGTATAGCGTACAAAAAAAACATCCGTTATACCTTTTTGTTAAGGATTGTATCCCAAATGTTAGGTATTGGATGTTTTTTTAAACATTTTATCTATTCTTTTTCGATGTTTCCTACATAAATTGTTTTATGCTTCTTATATTCTTTCAGTTCATTTTGTGCACGGATCAATCGTTCTCGGGCATCCTTTCTGTTGTCATTACGATATTGGGTCGGCGTTATTCCCACTTTCTGCTTAAATACTTTACCGAAAGCAAGGGAATTACGATAGCCACAGGAAACTGCAATCTCCTCCACAGACAGATCTGTAAGTGCGAGCTGCTCCTTTCCTCTGGAAATTCGAAATTCCGTCAAAAATTCTTTCGGAGAGATTCCAAGACTGTTCATAAATATTGTATATAAATAGCTTCGATTTAGTGCCAAATAATTTGCTATATCTTCCACTGTGATTTTCTGTGAATAGTAATTCTTTATATAGGCAATTGCTTCCTGCACATGTATGCTTTCTTTTGTATCATTCGAATATTGCTGAATTTCAATCCCACGAGCCAGTACTGAGAAAAACTGATAGAGCTTTCCCTGGAGATAATAAAGATTTTCTGCAGTTGAACACGTATGATGAAGCATTTCAAATACAATTTCTTTCAGTTCTTCTCCATATTCACACTCGCATGTAAGCTGACGACTGTTCAGTCCGAGATCTCTGACAAATCTCTGTGCCTCCGTACCACCAAATCCTACCCAAAGGTAAGACCATGGGTCCGTTTTATCTGCCTGATAAAAGGTAAGGCTTTCTGGTTCAATCAGAAAGGCCTGTCCTTCTTTCAGCGGATACTTCGTTTCACCTACCTGATAGATACCTTTGCCCTTCATTACATAATGCAAAATATAATTGGGTCTTGCGGCTGGCCCGTAGCTATGTAATGGCTTGCATTCTGCAAATCCGCAGAAACACAAATGAAAATCTTTAAACTTTGGTTTCAACAGTTGTAATACGTAAGAATCTTCCATAATCTGTATCCTCTCTTAATCCCTAAGATCACAAGCACTTTCCAGTCATGCTTACTTTTGCTGTTGCTCACTCAGCAATAGTTAGTTTAACCGTTTTCCTTATTCTATCGCAGTATCGTGTTATTCTTCCATCAGTTTTCAAACCAAGTATTAATATGAAAATAGATCATACGCTCTGTTTTTTTGCAATATTTTATTATCTTGCGAATTTATCATTGTAACGAATATGCATATCTTTCCAATCCATGAACAATACGTAAAATACCTTTCCGTATTGCGGGTTCTCTACAATTCTTCCATGATCAAGCACAGAAAAATAAGTTCCGTCAGCTTTTCGAAGATGGAAGTGAATATAGTCATTTTCATTACCACTGTCAATCTGTTCCCAGATACTTGATTCTATCTGTTGCTGTTCATCTTCCCGGATCAAGTTGCGAAAACTTTTCTTAGTAAGTCTGAACAGTTCATCTATATCTTTATATCCTGACATATGAAGAAATTCATCATTTGCAAAAAATAGTTCATCATCTTCTTTGTCAGCTCTGTATATGATGAATGCACCTGGAAGATGTTCCGCGATATCCTTGAATGCGAATCCAAGCTGTTTGCGGGCACCTGACCGAAATCCTTCTCTGTAGACCATACATCCATTTTTTCCATGAAGCTTTATTTCATAAAGAGCGGCATCTGCGCAGCGCATGAGTTGTGAACGATTGGATGCAAATGTTGGATATTCTGCATATCCTAGAGAAATATAAAATGCATGTTCCTTACCATGGTATGAGAATGATTTAGGAAGTTTGGTGAATTTCTGCAGCTGTATATCTGCTTCTGCAAAGGTACAATTTGGTAAAAGAATGCAGAATTCGTCACCACCATTTCTTCCAAGTAATGCATCGGATGGGAAAAAAGTCTTCATGCTGTCTGCAAGATTCTTTAGTGCCCTGTCTCCGTAATTATGTCCATAGATATCATTAATAAACTTGAAATCATCGATATCAAGGAGCGCAGCCACAAAATGTGCTTTTGGATTTTTTTGAATCATTTTTTCTGCAAATTCATCAAATCCATAGCGGTTATAAATATTTGTAAGAGAATCTGTGCGCGCCAGTATCTGAAACTTTTTCTTATGTTCTTTTGCTACTAACCATACTCTGGTAAGAACTGACAGGAGAAGGCTTATTGTAAGAAATATTCCGATGATGATTATCAGTAATGCGGCATTTCTCCATCCACTTTTAGGAGTTACTTCAAATTTCCAGTTTTCATCTCCTATTGTAAATGTATAAGAAACAGGACGATTTATTTGCCCATCTGATTGATAAACCACTTTATAAGTATCACTCCATGGAGCGTCTGTTTTTGAAATTTTGTATTCGTATCCAAAATTTGAAAGTGCACTGATTGAATCTGAAAAAATATCCGGAACACGCAGGATAACAATAGTAAATCCCCAGAAATACTCATGTCCGTTTTTATCTTTCAGATATACGGGATTGCGGACTGCAATTCCATATCCTTCCTGTTTTAATTTGAAGGGGCCCTGCGTAATGATTGTATGGTTGTCTCTTGCGTAACAGGAAATTTTTCCGCGGTCTTTATCGTGGATCAAATCAATCTTACCTGCCTCCTTTTCATTAGCCGGATAAATATCTGTAACAACACCATTAGGAGCGAGCTGTACACTTTCAATAGAATCAGACATAAGATTTCCTGCAATTGTTTCAAACTGATGGATTTCGCCATCTTCACTTATTAAGATTTGCTTCAAGGTATCTGTGATCTCAATTCCATTTGTAATTTCATTCTTTATTCGTTCGCCATAGGTGGCTACGTTTAATTGTGCTGTTATGTGTCTCTGCTCTTTTTCGTGGGTATCTGTTTTGTATACAATCAAACTAACAAGGCATATGCCCAGTAAAAAAATGATAAGAGGCACAAGTGTTTTCTTTTTCACTCGGTTCACCTCATTTTGTCCATGGGAATTATTATAATAAAGCATTATATCACAGAAGTTGAAAAACAGAATAAGTTTTATGAAAAAACGGACTGTGCATAATCCTTATACATGAAATGAAAGAAATCCTTGCTGATGAAGTCGATCCAAAAGACAAAAGAAACATATTATGAACCCCTCAAACCAAACCCTCAAGTTTGCCCCTCAAACCATTATCAATGAAACGGATCAAAAGCTCTGTTCTTTCATGAGTGAAAGTCTGTATACACGTCTGCCGGTTTCTTCATAATGCTGATCCAGAAGATCACAGGTTGTCTGGAGATCGTTAATCCGGATGGCCTCCAACAGACATTGGTGTGTCCATACTGCAGCGCTTCCGTTATGAGAGGTATTTTGATCCGGTGTGTTTGGTTCTAAGCATTTGGCATTCTGAAGCGTTTCAGCATCTCCGCTTAACTGTCCAAAGCGATTAGCATTTTGAACTGAGAGGAACATGGCACCATTCAGTGGACTCAGCAGCTCCCACATTTTGGTCAGTCGGTTAAGCTGGGCAGAACGAATGATCTGCAGGTGGAATGTCTCATCTGCACGAACAGCCTTCATAGTATTGCCTTCGAGAATAGCCTTTCGAAATTCTTCAATACTGGCTTCCATTATCATGAGACTATAGTCACTAAGGAGGCAGTTACTTTTTTGGATTGCCAGTTTTTCAAGGCTGCCTCGCAGAAAAAATACTTCATAAGCGTCTTGTGGAGAAAGCAGTGCGACTGTACATCCTTTGTTAGGACAGTAATCGACTAAACCTTCGACGGCGAGCTGTCGGAGTGCTTCGCGCACAGGACCTCGGCTGAGTCCGAATTTCCGGGCAATTTCAGCCTCTACCAGTTTTTCTTGAGGCTGAAGGATTCCATTGATGATCTGCTCCCGCAGAGATTCAAGAACAATTTCTGATGTAGTAGTATTTGATGTTTTTCGTTGTTTCTGCATATTTACCTCATAAAATTTTCAGAATAAGTATCCGTTTTCGATAGGTACGCTTGGTTCATAGTAGAACATACCGCCAATTTCTCGCATGTTTCATTTTCTTACTAATTAATAGAAAAAATTATACGGATGTCTTTTGTCCGTTAGCAAAAAACTTATTATAATTATAGTGGATTGTTAGCAAAAACGAAAGCACTATTTTCCCGCTGTTAACATTAAGTTGAAATTGTTGACAATCATATTTGCATGGACTATACTTGGGTTATCAAGAGTAGCTCAAAAATTCTGCATTGTCATAAAAAAATCCTAAAGGGGAATAGGAAGCAACGCAGTAATTGATGGATGTCGGACTGTCTGGTTTCCGAATAGTCCGATTTTCAGTTGAGAAGAATAATTATAGTAGGAAGGAGAGAACTTATGAGACTTACAAATTTGACCTGGCCGAAAGCTCAAGAATATTTTAAAAAAAACGATATGGTACTTATTTCTATCGGCAGTATTGAGTGTCACGGCCGTCATATGCCGCTTGGAACCGACACACTGATTCCGGAGCATTTGTTGGAAAAAATCGAGAAGAAGAGTGATGTTTTGATTGCTCCGACCATTCCATATGGTTCCTGCCAGTATTTAGCTCCGTATCCGGGTACAATTGATATTGACAATGAGGTACTCTATCAATTTTGCCGTCAGATTTTTCTGAGTCTGTATCGTCACGGCGCAAGAAAATTCGTTTTCCTGAACGGACATGGCGGAAACATCAAGATGATTGAACGCCTTGGCATGGAATTCGAAGATAAGGGCTGTCTGGTGGCTATGCTTAACTGGTGGCTGATGGCATGGGATATGAACCCGGCGTGGAAAGGCGGTCACGGCGGTGGTGAGGAAACAGCTGCGATTCTTGGAATTGATCCGTCTTTAGTTGATAAGAGTGAGATAGGTGGTGAACTTCAGTTTAAGCACCTGTCTGATAATCTGAAGACAACCGGTTTCCATTCTGTTGAGTTCAAGGGAGTTAACGTTGATATTATTCGCAATACTCCGCATGTAACAGACAACGGCTGGATCGGACCGGATCATCCGAGTACCGCTACAGAAGAGTGGGGCAAGGAAATGCTTGAGACTACAGCAAACTATATTGTTGATTTCATGGAAGAATTCAAGAAAATAAAACTTTCATAAAGAGGTGTCATAATGGATAAAAAAACAACGCTGGAAATGATTGCAGCAATTTCAAATGCAAACGGTACATCCGGTTTCGAAGATGAAGTGGTTGCAGCGATTCGTCCTTACGCAGAAGGACTCGGAGAAATTACAGAAGATCGCATGCGCAACCTGTATATCCGCCGTAAAGAAAATAACGGCAAACGTCCGGTTGTTCAGCTTGACGCACATAGTGATGAGGTTGGTTTTATGGTGCAGGCTATCTGCCCGAACGGAACTCTCCGCATCATTCAGATCGGAGGTTGGGTTAACCACAATATTCCGGCTCATAAAGTCTTGGTTCGCAACCGGTTCGGAGAATATATTCCGGGGCTTACTGCCAGCAAGCCTCCGCATTTCATGACAGAGCAGGAGCGTAAAGCACCTCTGGATATGAAAGATATCACGGTAGATGTTGGCGCTGTTTCTAAAGAAGAGGCGGTTGAAAAGTTCGGCATTCGTATCGGTGAACCCGTAGTGCCGGATGTAACATTTACATATTCAGAAACCACAGATCTGATGGTTGGCAAGAGCTTTGACTGCCGTCTGGGATGTGCGGCAATTCTTAAGACTATGCATACCCTGGCTGGTCAGGAGCTGAATGTGGATATTGTTGGCGCTTGTGCAGCACAGGAAGAAGTTGGTGTACGCGGTGCCACTGTAACAGCACAGGTAATTAAACCGGATATCGCAATTGTTTTTGAGGGATGCCCGGCAGATGATACCTGCGTTGAGTCGTATATGGTTCAGACAGCTATCAAGCGAGGACCGATGCTGCGTCACATTGATGCCCGTATGATCACCAATCCACATTATCAAAGATATGCACTGGATCTGGCAGAAAAGCTTGGTATTCCGGTTCAGGATGCAGTTCGCAGTGCCGGTTCAACCAACGGTGCAGCTATACATCTGACTGAAAAAGCGGTTCCGGTTATCGTTATCGGAGTTCCGGTTCGCTATGCACATACACATTACGGAATTTCAGCTTATAGCGACTTTGATAACGCTGTTAAGCTGGCATGCGAAATTCTTAAAAGACTTGACGAAGAGCAGGTTATGAGTTTTTAAATACAATACATAAAAGAAACAAAGCATTTTCGAGACATACTAACAGAGAATTGTATTGCTACGCTTGAATGTTACCTAAATCATAAACAAAGCATTCGGAAAACCTCAGAGCTAGCAGAAGGTTAAACATGGAATCCTGATAAATAGGAATACACCAAAAAAAATAGGGGCTGCCGCACTAATGCGACAGCCTCATTTAGCATACATCTTCAGTAAATGAATTATTCCTGATCAAGTATGGACTGAATTTGTTTCATTAATTGCTCGTAGTTTGATTGATCATCGATTCCGCCCATGAAAGGTTCGCCAACGATATTTCCGTCTTTATCTACGAGAACTGTTGTCGGGAATGCCATAATGTTTCCTGCATATTTTCCAACTGTTGAATCGGAGTCGAAAGTCAGGTTTTTGTAGGAAGCTCCCTTGGCCTTCAAGATTTCTTTCGCTTCTTTGATACCATCCTGATTATCATCTAATGTATCTGTATTGATACCAACAACTTCACCGCCCATTTTCTTAATTGTATCATTTAATTCATTCAGTTTAGAAAGTTCTTCAACGCAAGGCTTGCATCCACTGAACCAGAAGTTTACAACCGTAACTTTATTTTTGGCGAAAAGGCTTTCATCTACATCGTTACCATCCAGGTCTTTCCCTTTGAAACCGTGAAACACACCTGTAGAGTCATCTGTGCCGGAGGAACTACTGCCGGAAGGATCAGCTGCGGCAATTTCTTTTTCAAGTTTTGCAATTTCTTCTTCAATACCGCGGATCGTTTCAATGTCTTTACTCAGAGTAGCATATTCTTCTTCGGAGAAAGAATCTTTGTTTGATTCTATTATATTTGCAAGAAAGTCCGCATAGTTTTCATTCTTGGTATCATCGTCAATGTTCTTGCTCATAAAGCCAAATGCTTTGTCCCACACATCTTTGTGATCTGCAAAGATCTGGTTTTCCTGTTGGTAAAGGTCATTCAGCTTTTCATTCAGATCACCCGAACTGCTTGAATCTGTTGTGGAAGTATCTTCCTGCTTTGAGCTTTCAGTTGTTGCGGAACCGGATGAAGTTTTGCAACCTGTGAATGCAAAAAGAATGAAAACGGCAAGAGATGCCGCAATTACTTTTTTTAATTTCATTGAGTTTGTTCTACTTGTTTTGTTTTTCATGATTTTTAATCTCCTTTTGAATATCATTTGATTCATTTTTGCTTATTTATTGTCAGCCTGTTTCTTGCCTGAAAATCCGTAATGATAGCAGATCGCATTTGTCGGACAGGCTTTCATACATGCTCCACATCGGATACATTCCGGGTGATCCGGTGTGTCTACTACATTTACATCCATTTTACAGGCATGGCTGCATTTTTGACAGTTAACACATTTTTCAGGATCCACCTTAATCTTAAGTAATGATATTTTGTTAAACAGCGAGTAGATGGCACCAAGCGGGCAGATCCACTTACAGAATGGGCGGTAAAACAAAATACTTAAGATGATTACAAGTACAAGGATTGTAAACTTAAACGTAAATAAATTCCCGAGTGCCGCGCGGATTCCCGAATTAACAAGTGCCAGTGGAATTGCACCTTCAAGTACGCCTTGTGGACATATGTATTTGCAGAAGAATGGATCGCCCATCCCCAACGAATTAGTCACAAATGCCGGAAGCAGTATAACAAAAACGGCCAGAACCGCGTATTTCAGATACCGCAGGGGTTTTAGTTTTGCAGTAGACAGTTTCTTACCCGGAATTTTATGCAACAAATCCTGAAACCATCCAAACGGACAGAGAAAACCGCAGATAAATCGTCCTAACAGAACTCCCAGCAAGATAAAGAATCCGGTGATGTAGTAGGTGAACTTGAATTTTGATGAACCGACTACAGCCTGGAAAGCTCCAATCGGACAGGCACCTGTGGCAGCCGGGCAAGAGTAGCAGTTCAGTCCGGGTACACATATTGTTTTTACCTTTCCCTGATAAATTTTCCCTTTAAACAGATTCGGAATATGAAGATTGGTCAGCAGTGTTGCAGCTGCCTGAAACCATCCGCGGAAACGAACCAGGAAGTTCTTGTTTGATTTTAATTTCTTATCCAATTCCGACACACTCCATACATAATTTTATTGCCTTACTGAGTACAGTTGCAGCTTCTCCACGGTAAATCCCGGCAAGGAAAAATACAAGACCGGCTGCAAGTAAAAAAATTTGTGTTGCTTTTTCTGATTTCATTAAGATACCACTTGTTACTGTAAATAGTAACTGCTCCTTTCAATGTTATTGCTCAAAGTCGGCTTATTGACCGTTCAGTGACTACATTATATAATATGGGATGTAAATTTCCTGTTAAGAAAATGGAGAAAAGTAAATTGAGATTATTAGTTGTTGAAGATGAAAAGAAATTATGTGATATGATCACGAAAAGTCTGCATCTGGCAGGTTATGAGGTGGACATGTGTAATGACGGAGAGCAGGCACTGGAGATGATCTATGCGGAACTGTATGACCTGATCGTGCTTGATCTTAACCTGCCCGGGGTGGATGGGATGGAGATCCTTCGGGAACTTCGCAAAGAAAATGAAGAGACAAAAGTATTGATCCTGTCTGCGAGAAGTCAGATCGCAGATAAAGTTGAAGGATTGGATTCCGGTGCAAATGATTATATGGAAAAACCATTTCACCTGCAGGAGCTGGAAGCGCGCGTGAGAAGCCTGACAAGAAGAAAATTTATACAAAAAAATATCTGTCTGGAATGCGGAAAACTGCGATTTGATACGAGAGAAAGGGTTGCATATGCAGACGATAACCCGGTTGCGTTGACGAGAAAAGAAAATGGAATTTTAGAATATCTCCTTTTAAATCAGGGAAGACCGGTCAGTCAGGAAGAACTGATCGAGCATGTCTGGGATTCTTCTGTGGATAGTTTTAGCGGTTCCATCCGAGTACATATGTCTTCTTTGAGAAAAAAACTGAAAGCAGGACTCGGATATGATCCAATCGTGAACAAAATCGGTGAGGGCTATAAGATAGGGGGAAATAGTAAAGCATGAAGAAAATATCACTCCAGTGGAAATTAACACTTCTTACAACCGTGTTGATCACCATATTATGCGGATGTCTTACCTTTTTCTTATATAAAAACGGAGTCTATTATTTCGATACGCTTCAGGAGTCTATCACGGATCAGGGCACAGAGCCGGAATCGGTGTACATTGATATTCCGGATAATGAGTGGGATGACTTTGTGGCACAGTTTTCCATGAAGGTTTATAACTCCAAATCAGATTATAGAAGCAGAAGCCTTCTGATTACTGCTATTGTAGCGCTGTTTGGCGGCGCAGCGACTTATTTTATCAGTGGACGGGCATTGAAACCACTCAGGAAATTTTCAGAGACAGTGGAAAAAGTTCAGGCACAGAATCTGAAAGATTATACGATCGAAGAGAATAAGATTGCAGAGCTGGACAGACTTCGCATATCTTACAATAAGATGCTTATACGGCTTTCAGAATCATTCGAGACGCAGCGCCGGTTTACGGGAAATGCAGCACATGAGTTACGTACTCCACTGGCTTTAATCCAGGCACAACTGGATCTATACCATACAACAGAACATCCGGAGAGTACCGCAGTGGCAGAAGAGACAATTCAGATGGTAACGGAGCAGAATGAACGTCTTAGCAAGTTGGTCCGAACGCTTTTGGATATGAGCGAATTACAGACCGTATCGCGAAATGACAGAATTGAGCTCCATAGTCTGATCGAGGAAGTACTGACAGATCTGGAACCGCTGGCACAGGAAAAAAAGGTTGAACTGATACAGAAGTCACAGGGAGCAGGAGCAAAGGCTGATGAAGAATTGTTTTTGACAGGGAGTGATATTCTGATTTACAGAATGCTATATAATCTTGTGGAAAATGCGATTAAATATAATCGGGAAAATGGATCCGTTACGGTATCGGCAATAAGGGAGAAGAACGAAGTTGTTCTGAAGGTTTCGGATACAGGAAATGGAATTGATGAAGCATTCAGGGAGCATATCTTCGAACCGTTCTTCCGGGTAGATAAGTCAAGAAGCCGGGAACTCGGAGGTGTGGGGCTTGGCCTTGCGATGGTGCGAGAAGTTGTGCGGGTTCATGACGGAACGATTGAAGTTTATACAAATAAGCATAGCGGAACGACATTTGAAGTGAAAATGGGTATAGGGGCAAACTTTGAAAAAGCAGTATAATCGAAAAACAATTCGTAAATCGATCATACTGATGTTTATCGCTTCCACCTGCCAGAACATGGAGAATCCGTCTTACAATTCACTTACCGTATCAAAAATAAACTAAGGATTATTATTTTTGATACGGTTTAAATTATTTCAGACAGACATCCATAAAATCCTGCACTACCGCCGTCGGCTTCCGCCCCTTCTGCCAGATCAGAAGGATCTTCGTCACCAAATCCGGTTCATCAAGCACCTGACAAGTCAGCCCTTCGCAAAGCGGCTCCATGGACTGCGGGAAGATCGCCGTGGCAAGCCCTTCCTTCACCCAGAGGGTAGCGCCCCTGGCATCATCACACAGGCAGAACACCTCCGGAACCAGATTCTGCGCGTGAAATGCATCCATAATCAGCTTTTCATAGCGCCGGTAGAGAATTAACGGTTTGTGGACTAACTCTTCAAGAATGAGCGATTTTCGCCTTTCTGAAGGCATCTCCGGATTGGAGACAGCGATCATCGGCTCCGAATGCAGGACTGCGGACTCCACATCATCCAGCCGGAGCGGCGTGCGGACAACCGAAATATCGATGATCCCTTCCTGAAGATAATCATATAACGTATACGTGATCCCGTCGTGAACCTCAAAATTCACGTCGGGATTTTTCTTTGAAAATTCTGCGATAAACGGCATGACTGTGCCGACCGTCGTCGGCGTGATCCCGATTCTCAGAACCCTTTTTTTACCCGTTTGGGACACCTCAAGCTCTGTCGATCTGGCATAATCCAGAAGGCTCGCCGCACGGTCATACAAAAGCTTACCTGCCGCCGTCAGGATCACCCCTTTATGGGTACGCTCAAACAGCTGCACGTTCAGTTCATTTTCCAACTGCCTGATCTGATAGCTGAGGGGCGGCTGTGACATATTGAGCTTTCTCGCCGCTTCATTGATGCTTCCCGTATTCGCGATTTCCCGGAAATATTCCAGCTGTCTGAGTTCCATTTTCTTTTTTCCCTCCGTTTAGTTATATGATGATACCAGGGTCAAAAGGTCAGAAAGCCGATGCAAGCTTGCTTGCAAGAGGATTTTTGACCTCTTGACCCGCCAAAAACATGAGTAAGTAGCCATTTTTCAAAGAAAAATGAGCGGATTACGAATGTTTTTGAGGATTGCGAGAGTGCAAAGCATGTAGCAATCTGGTATCAAATAGGTCAAAATACCTTTTGCCACTCACATTGTTATACTTTTTTTATATTAAGCTGTCATAAAAACAATATTATTCATATTGATGGTAGCGCATTATAATGAGTAGGTCAAGAAAAAACTAAGAAGTAAAGAACAGGAGTGAGTGTGTTTGAAGAAACTTTGGGTTTATCTGAAAGAATACAAGATGGAAAGTATTCTTGCACCATTATTCAAACTGCTGGAAGTCGTATTTGACCTTTTGGTTCCGGTGGTTGTCGCCAAGATCATTGATATTGGTATTGCAAACAATGACCACGGCTACATCGTAAAGATGTTCCTGGTGCTGATCCTCATGGCTGCAGTCGGTCTTAGCTGCAGTTTTACCGCACAGTATTTTGCTGCAAGAGCGAGTGTCGGCTGTGCAACCAATTTAAGACAGGCCGTATTTGACCACATTCAGGGCTTTTCATTTACCGAACTTGATACGATCGGTACGGACACCCTGATCACACGGATGACCGATGATATCAACCAGATCCAGAACGGCATCAACATGGGACTTCGTCTTCTTCTGAGAAGTCCGTTTATCGTAATCGGTTCGATGATCATGGCATTTACGATCAACTTTAAATGTGCGTTGGTATTCGTTGTGGCGATCCCTCTTTTATTTGTCGGCGTCATTTTCATTATGCTGGTCAGCATCCCGCTTTTTAAAAAAGTGCAGGCTGCCCTGGACCGCGTCACAGGACTTACCCGTGAGAATCTGACAGGTGTCCGCGTGATCCGCGCATTTTGCCGCGAAGAAGAGTCGGTAAATGAATTTGAAAAGAGCAACACCGAACTGACCAGGTTAAATGAATTTGTCGGAAGAATTTCCGCCCTGTTAAATCCATTTACCTACGTGTTGATCAACATTGCAACTGTCATCCTGATCGCAAGAGCAGGACTCCAGGTCAATCTCGGAACCATGCATCAGGGACAGGTTGTCGCGCTTTACAACTACATGGCACAGATGATCGTCGAGCTGATCAAGCTGGCTTCCCTGATCATTACACTGAACAAGGCGATGGCATGTGCAGACCGTGTAGCCGGTGTCCTGGATATCAGGACTACCATGCATTATCCGGAAACCCCTTCTGCAAAGGCAGATCCTTCTGCAAATGAAGTCGAATTCGACAAGGTGTCCTTCACCTATGCAGGTGCCGGTGCATCAAGCCTTTCTGATATCAGTTTCTCTGTAAAAAAAGGGCAGACAGTCGGTATCATCGGTGGTACCGGATGCGGAAAATCCACTCTGGTCAGCCTGATCTCCCGTTTCTATGATGTAACCTGCGGAACCGTTAAACTGAATGGACGCAATGTAAAAGAGCTTACCAATCAGGAAATCCACGACAAGGTCGGAATCGTACAGCAGCGCTCCGTCCTTTTCAAAGGCAGCATCCGCGATAACATGAAATGGGGCAATGAAAATGCATCTGACTCCGAGATCTGGGATGCACTGAAAGTTGCACAGGCAAAAGAAGTCGTAGAAGGAAAAGACGGACAGCTTGATTTCATGCTCGAGCAGAACGGAAAGAACCTTTCCGGTGGACAGCGTCAACGTCTTACCATTGCCCGCGCTCTTGTGAAAAAGCCGGAAATCCTGATCCTCGACGACAGCTTAAGCGCACTTGATTTTGCAACTGACGCAGCACTTCGGAAAGCCCTCGCAGGACTGGAAGGAGAGACAACAACCTTCCTGGTATCCCAGAGGGTTGCAGGCATCCGCCAGGCAGACAAGATTTTAGTATTAGATAATGGAGAACTCGCCGGATCCGGTACACATGATGAACTTATGAAATCCTGCGAAGTTTATCGTGAGATCTATTTCTCACAGTTCCCGGAAGACCGTGCAAAATATGAAAGAGGGGAGATGTAGGTATGAAAAAAGACAGTGTAATGAAAAAGCTTTTTAAATATATCGGAAAATACTGGATCCTCCTGATCCTCAGCATCATCCTTGCCGGAATATCAGTGGTTCTTCAGCTTTATGTGCCGGTTCTCTTCGGTAATGCGATCGATGAGATCGTAGCAGCGCACAATGTAGACTTTACCCAGATGTGGATCTATCTGAAGCAGATTCTTCTGTTCGTAGTGATCGCTGCAGCCGCAATCTGGATCATGAACCTTGTCAATAACCGCATGACCTATCATATTGTACAGGATATCCGATCCCAGGCAATCCGCCACATCCAGAAGCTTCCGCTTTCTTATCTGGACCAGCACAGCACCGGCGATATTGTGAGCCGTATCATTGCCGATACCGATATCCTTTCTGACGGATTACTGCTCGGATTTACCCAGTTATTTTCCGGCGTTGTGACCGTTGTTGTAACCTTGATCTTCATGTTTTCCAAGAACGTGTGGATCACTTTGATGGTCATCCTTCTGACACCACTCAGCTTCCTGGTGGCAAAATTTATTTCCTCACGCTCTTTTACCATGTTTAAAAAGCAGAGTGAAACTCGTGGAAAACAGACTGCTCTGATCGAGGAAATGATCGGAAATCAGAAGGTTGTCAAGGCATTCGGATATGAGGACAAGGCTTCAAAGCGTTTTGATGAGATCAATAAAGAACTCAAAGAATATAGCCAGAAAGCCGTATTTTACAGCAGCCTTACCAATCCGTCCACCCGTTTCGTAAACAACATTATTTACGCTGCCGTAGCGCTTGCAGGTGCATTCCTGATCCCGCTTGGAGCCCTGACTGTCGGCGGTCTTTCCGTACTGCTTTCTTACGCAAACCAGTACATGAAGCCATTCAACGACATTACATCCGTAATCACGGAAATGCAGAACGCCCTTGCATGTGCGACACGTATCTTTGACCTCTTAGAAGAACCGGAAGAAGTAAACGATTCTTCTGAAGTACTTGAGAAGGTGGATGGAAATGTGGATATCGACCACGTAGATTTCAGCTATGACAAGAGTAAATCTCTGATTGAAGACTTTAACCTTCAGGTTGAACCTGGTATGCGTATTGCGATCGTAGGTCCTACCGGATGCGGAAAAACAACATTTATCAACCTCCTGATGCGCTTCTATGACGTGGATTCCGGAAAAATCTGTATCGACGGTAAACCGATCGATGAGCTTTCCCGACATTCGCTCAGAAAGAGCTTCGGTATGGTGCTTCAGGATACCTGGATCAAATCCGGTACTGTCCGTGAAAATATCAGCTTCGGAAAACCGGATGCCACGGATGAAGAAATCATCTGGGCAGCAAAAGAGGCAAAAAGCTGGGATTTCATCCGCAGACTTCCGCAGGGACTTGATACCGTCCTGCATGAGGACAGCATCAGCCAGGGACAGAAACAGCTCCTGTGTATCACAAGAGTTATGCTCTGTCTGCCGCCAATGCTGATCCTGGACGAAGCGACTTCAAGTATCGATACCCGTACCGAACTGCAGGTACAGGAAGCATTTGATAACCTGATGAAAGGTCGTACAAGCTTTGTCGTTGCACACCGCCTGTCTACGATCCGCAACGCTTCCCTGATCCTCGTCATGAAAGACGGTAAGATCATTGAGCAGGGAACTCATGAAGAACTGCTGAAAGAAGGCGGCTTCTACAGTCATCTGTATAACAGCCAGTTCCAGGCAGTGTCATAAAAGGATAACGGTGCTTGAGCGGATTCGTCGGAAACATCCAAAACAGTTAAGGATGGATTCATGGAAGCACCAGATGGTGAGATTCCTTTTGATTAATTCAGAATAAATGGTTGGAGAGGCTGCCCTTTGCCGGGGCATCCTCTTTTCCATTTTACAGAAGAAATCAAAAATTACAGGTATTCGACCTAACGAAATCGTGATATAATGAGCGCAAGAGAGCCAACATGCTTGCATGATTGGCGAACGGCGAATTGGATCATGATAGTTGCGAAGCAACGGTCATGATATAATCAAAATATATTTGAATGAGAAATATGGAGATAGCTTATGGGCGTAAGTTATAACAGATTGTGGAAAATGCTCATAGATAAAAATATGAAGCGAATAGAGATGCAGTACCTCACTGGAATCAGTGGAAATATTCTTGCCCGGATGGGGAAAAATCAGTATGTATCAATGGAGACGATTGAGAAGATCTGCAAGAAGCTAGACTGCACTGTTGATGAGATGATGGAATTTACAGATGATGAGTAACAGGAGGTTAACTTCCCGTTTATCGGGAAGTCGCAGAGAACGAAAAAACGGTATTTGGAGGTATTCACTATGAAAAAGATTATAACCGTAATGCTTTGCATTGTGCTGGTTCTTCTCTTTGCCGGATGCGGAAAAGACGGCGATACATCAAAAGTGGAAATTGATTATGGAACATCTTCCGTTTATTCAAAAGAAGAAATAGACTCTGCCATTGAGATTATAAAAAAGCAGTTCACTTCGTTTGAGGGCTGTGAATTGCATAGTCTTTCTTATATGCCTGATGAAGAATGCAACAATGCAGATAACATTGAATGGATGAACAATTTAAGAACGGATGATAATAAAGAAGCCTTTACGCAATGTATTGCATTTGAAAGCAGTTTCCGTTCGCCGAAAAAAGGTGGCGGTGCATGGGAAGCTAACGAAGAATACACTTGGTCATGGTGGCTTGCACGGAGTGAAGGCGGAGAATGGAATCTGATGACTTGGGGTTATTGATAAGAGTAGAAAATTCCAGTATTATTGACCAAGAAATTAAGGAGGATTCATTATGAGTGAGAAAACAGAGATTACTTTCATGCAAACAAGATTAATCCGGCTTGCTTCAGAAGAGTGGCATTTACCTGTTGAACAGATTATCCTCTTGTTTAAAGAAGCCGATGTTCTTGGATATATAGAAAAATGCTATGGGATTTTTCATTGTGAAGGTGATGAAGCTGTGCTTGAAGATATTACTGAATTTTTGCAAAGAAAGGGGATAGAGATTAGTGCTTGATTTAAAAGATGGATTTGTTCTCTATCATGGAAGTTATTGTGAAGTAAAAGAGCCAGATCTTGCCAAATGTGCAAAGAGAAAAGATTTTGGGCAGGGATTTTATTTAACCACATCAAAGGAGCAGGCAGAAAGTTTTCTGAGAACCTCAATAGCCAAAGCAATCGCAACCGGAACAATTGAAGAGGGGCAGAAGTTTGGATATATTTCAACTTTTGAATTCAAACTTTCAAAAAATCTTGAAACGCATATTTTTGAAAATGCAGATGTAGACTGGTTACATTGCATTGCCGCTCATCGAAAGAAAAAAATGTTCATCGAAGTTGAACGTGAAATGGCAAGGTATGATATCATTGCAGGAAAGATTGCGGATGATGCAACAAACGCTACCCTTACTGCTTATCTTGCCGGGGCGTTTGGAACAGCAGGTGATCAGGAAGCAGATGATTTTTGTATTAAACAGTTGCTGCCAAATAAATTAAAAGATCAATATTGCTTTAAAACGGAAGCAGCTATTGAGTGTCTAAAATTTGTGAAAGGTGAGAAGATATGGCTGAAGTAACAATTCCAAAAGAAAAACTGGATTATACAATCGACCTTCTTATCGCTATGGTGACAGAAGAAATTGCAGAAGAGACGGGCAAGGACAGAAAAGAGGTATTGACAGATTTTCTATGTTCAAAGACAGGAAAAGCACTGTATGATGAGAAAACAAAACTGTGGTGCAATGGTCCGGCATATATAACCGAATTGTATAGGGAAGAATTAAAGAAATCCTGATATGGAATGTGAGTTTAAATTTATACAACAATGGCGATCAAAACTTTTATTCCATATAGAGCAACAATTAAACATTTCAAAAACGCTGAGGTCAGCATTTCCTAATCATGGAACAATGACCTCAGTTTTTTTATACCAGAAATCGGCATTCATGAATCAGCCGGTTCTTTTTATTTCTCCAGATACGTGTTTTTGTATTCTTCACGAATTGCTTCCGGCACAAGACTTCCGCCTGTTGCCCATGCAATGTGTGTCGCATTTTTCATTTTCTCTTCAAGATGATTCTCCTGTAAATATTTGCGTGCAGATTCATTCCTTTCAATCTGTATTGGTCCTTCAAAAGAAGCACAAGCACTTGGCTCAAGAAAAATGTTCTCTGTTCCGAGAAGGTCTCTCATGTAATCATATAATTTTCCATCGCGGATAGTAAATTCGCCGCCAAGCAGATTCTTCATTACTCTGCCTACAAATCCAGAAGGACGTCCCACGGCAAGCCCATCTGCATGGGTAAGTCCGGTAAGCCCAATATCCTGTACGGAAATTTCCTGGTTCAGTCCGGTTGCCATTCCGACTAGCATACACGGTGCCTGTGTCGGTTCTATGAAAAAGCAGTGTACATAATCTCCGAACAGCAGCTTAAGTCCAAAGCATACACCACCCGGTGCTCCGCCTACTCCGCAGGGAATATATACAAAGAGCGGATGTTCCTCGTCTACTGCAACATTCTTTTCTTCCAACTGCTTTTGCAGACGTTTTGCCGCTACTGCATAACCAAGAAAGAGTGTTTTTGAATTTTCATCATCCACAAAGTAGCTGTTCGGATCTGCATCAGATAAAGCACGTCCGTTTTTCACCGCTTCACTGTAATCTGACTCATATTCCTTTACTGTTACCCCGTGGCTTCTGAGCAAGTCTTTTTTCCACTGTTTCGCATCTGCTGACATGTGTACGATCACCTGATAGCCAACTGCTGCACTCATGATTCCGATACTCAGTCCAAGATTTCCGGTGGAACCCACCTGAATGGTATACTTTTTGAAAAACTCTCTGCATTCTTCACTCGCCAGTTTCTCATAATTGTCTTCCAGACTCAAAATCCCATGCTCCAATGCAAGTTCTTCTGTGTGCTTCAAAATCTCATAAATACCGCCGCGTGCCTTGATCGAACCGGCGATTGCCAGATGGCTGTCCTGCTTTAATAATAAGTTTCCTTCCAGATTGCTGTCGTATTTCTCATTCAGCAAATCCTTCATCTTTGGAACCGGTGTCAGAACAGATTCAATGATTCCGTTTTTCTCCTTTGTTTCCGGGAAACATTTCATAATGAACGGTGCAAAACGCTCCAGTCTGCGCTCGGCATCTTCTACATCTTCCATACCAAGTTCGATCTGTTCCATTGCTTCCCCACAAGCTGATTTGTCCGGATTTTGCCAAAACACTTCTTTTTCACTGCGGATTTCCTTCAGAATCGGTGTTTTTTCTTCCAGCACTTTCAAATCAACCATTGCTTTCATACCTCTCTTTCCAAATGACTTTATTCATACCTATATATTACCTTATTTCTTGTATTATGCCTACCACAAAAAAACTGTCAATCCTAAAAAATAGTGTTATAATTAAAATATGTTTAAAAGAAACGGGGTAATAAACATGGGAAAAGAAAGATATTCTATTTTATTCAGCAGCATGACAGGCAATACAAAGGAACTTGCCGACGCGATCCGCGAAATACTTCCGGAAGAAACTCTCGATTATTTTGGCCTATGTAAAGATGCAGATCCGCAGTCAGAAATACTCTATATCGGCTTCTGGACAGACAAAGGAACTGCTGACGAAGCGACAACCACACTGTTAAAATCACTTAGAAATAAAAAAATCTTCTTATTCGGAACAGCCGGCTTTGGTGGAAGCGAAGAGTATTATCAGAAAGTACTTCACAACGTACGTGAAAATATTGATCCGAGCAATCAGATAGTAGGAGAGTATATGTGCCAGGGCAAGATGCCGATGGCTATGAGAGAACGGTATGTGAAAATGAAAGAAGATCCAAACCACAAACCAAATCTTGATATGTTGATTGAAAACTTTGACAGAGCTTTATCTCATCCGGATAAAGCTGATTTAGAGAAACTTCAAAAATCTGTTTTAAGATAAAAGAAAAACGATACCGCAGAAACTCTTATGAAAGAATTTCTGTAGTATCGTCTTTTTTATTCTTCTACCTTCCACTCTCTGGTATCAAAGATGTGAAGATGCAGTGCTTCTGAAATATATCCCAGCAATTCGCAGCCTGCGATACAGTTTCCTTTTTTGTCAAGAGACGGTCCGTAGATCCCGATTCCCATTTTCTTTTTCGACACGCTGAGGAGACCTCCGCCGACTCCACTCTTAGTCGGAATTCCTGTTCTTAATGCAAATTCCCCCGATCCGTCATACATTCCGCAAGTAAGCATAATGGTCTGCACCATCCGCACAGTTTGAGATGAGATCAGACGTTTTCCGGTGGAAAGCTGCACTCCGTCATTTGCAAGCAGAAGACCGAACCTTGCCAGATCTCTTGCATTTACCGACATGGAACACATCTTTGTATAAAAGGTAACACTTTCTTCTACATCGGTATCAATGATGTCCTTACTTTTTAAAAGATAGGCAATCGCCTTATTTCTTGCGCAGGTCGCCATCTCAGACTGAAATACGGCTTCGTCTATCGCGATCTCCGGATCTTCGCATACTTCCTGCATATACTTCTGCATATCTTCGATGGAATAATGGTTCACTAGCAGACTTGCAACCGTAATTGCTCCGGAATTGATCATCGGATTAAAGGGCCGGTTGCTCCGGTTATCCAGTTCTACCAGTGAATTAAAAGCCTCTCCCGACGGCTCCACGCCCACATGATCAAACACAAACTCTGCTCCAAACGTTTCCAGCGCCAAACACAGTGCCATTACTTTGGAAATGGACTGTATCGTAAATCTGTCCTCTGTATTTCCGGTCTCAAATTGATTGCCGTCTATTGTGTAAAGGCAGATCCCCAGTTTATTCTTATCTGCCTTGGCAAGCTCCGGAATATACGATGCGACACTTCCATACCGGATCACACCTTTTCCTATACGGATGGCATTTTCCAGTATTCTCGTAACTTCTTCTGATTTCATCATATTCTCCTTTTTCGCTCAGTCGTAATCCCCCTACAACTGCTATTTCCTAAGTATTAACATACATCATTTTCCGGCTTCAATCAACCACCATTTTTTGCTGAAACCCGGCGGAATAAGATAGACAAAAAAGTGCCCGCATTGTATATTATTAGTAGTTTGAAACTGGGGAATATGCAAAGGGGAAAACGTATCATGAATCTAATTTCACAATACAAAGGTCTTAGAAAAGAAAACTATGTCTTATGCTTCGGACGCTTTGTGACGGCCATGGGGGCAATGGTCCGTCCGATGCTGACGATGATCTTAAGCCAGAAGCTTGGGATGAATGCCGTGCAGGTTGCCTGGATCACGGCACTGATGGGGATCCTGACGATCCCGGCAAATCTGATCGGTGGAAAGATGGCCGATCGTTTTAATAAGAAAATGAATATCGTTTACCTGGATATGATTTCCGTCATTTCTTATATCATCTGCGGACTGATCCCGCTGACGACAAAATCCATTGTGCTGATGTTTATCGCATCGACCTGCCAGAACATGGAAAATCCGTCCTACAATTCGCTTACTGCGGACATCACCCTCAGCAAGGACAGGGAGAGAGGGTATTCCCTCCAGTATCTGACAGCAAATCTCGGCGGCGTGATGGCTTCTGCTGTAGCCGGATTTATGTTTCGCAATTACTTATGGCTTGCATTTTTGCTCAGTGGAATTTCCATCGGCACTTCTTCTGTGATGATCTATTTCTTTGTACAGAATATCACACCGGAAAAAGAAGAAAGTGATGGTAACGCCATTTATCAGGCCGAACGCCACGGGGAAAGCCTGCTGACGATTCTTAAAGAAAACCGGCTTGTTCTGCTGTTCATTCTGATCACCAGCGGGTACACAGCACTTTACCAGATGTATAATTATCTCTTTCCTATGGATCTGATCCGTCTACACGGAGATACCGGTGCGGTGATATTCGGAACAGTTACCAGCATCAACTGCTTTATCGTTGTTCTCTTCACACCACTTATCACCCAGATCCTGAAGCGATCCTCCGAACCAAAAAAGACAATCTACGGACTTTTACTGACACTGGTCGGCTACGTGATGTTCATCCTCTTTTCCGGACACATCCCGTTCTATTATGCGGCAATGGTCGTACTGACATGGGGTGAGATTTCTTACATGCTGGCGGAAAGCCCGTACATGACCAGGCGTATCCCATCCAGCCACCGCGGAAGAATCCACGGGCTGATGGAGATCATCCGTATCGGATTTATGAGTCTGTACCAACTTTTGATCGGATTTATTTACAAAAATCATACGCCGACCTTTACCTGGATCATCGTTCTTCTGACAGGAGTCGCATTCATGCTTCTGGCTGTTATCTTAACGAAAGAGGACAAAAAACGCTATAAAAATCTGTATCGCAGATTATAATAATGATGTGAACGGCAAAATTTACTTTTGACACTTACATCATTTTAAAAAGTTATAACCAAAATAATACAGGCAAGACCAAGATTGGATTTTCTCCTTTCTCCGGTCTTGTCTGTTATTTTGCTTTCCACTATAATAAGAATATCAAATACAAAGGAGTTTCATTTACCAGATTATGACCATCAAAGAAATCGCACAGCTCGCCGGTGTCTCCAGCGCAGCTGTATCCAGATATCTGAACGGCGGCTACGTCAGTGAAGAGAAAAAAGAACAGATCCGTAAAGTCATCGAAGAAACCGGATACCAGCCATCCGCACAGGCGCGCATGCTTCGTACCAAAAAGGCAAGCCTGGTGGGCGTGGTCGTCCCGAAGATCAATTCCGAATCCATCAGCCGGATCACTGCCGGAATTGAAAGTGTTCTCGCCGAAAGAGGCTATCAGATGCTTCTTGCCGGAACCGACAACACCCCTGCAAAGGAAGTAGAATACCTCCGGTTATTTGAAAATTATCCGGTGGACGGAATTATTCTTGTCGGTACGATGTTCACCGCCGGTCACCGGAAATTTTTAAAAGAGACAAAGGTTCCTGTTGTCGTGATCGGGCAGCGCACCCCACACGCAAACTGCATTTACCACGACGATTACGGTGCAGGAAAGGCAATGGGACAGGCCGTTGCCGGATTCAGTAAAAAAGGAGTTGCTTACATCGGCGTTACCCGCGATGACAAGGCGGCAGGTGCCGCAAGAGAGGACGGATTTATCGCAGGACTCAAAAATGCAGGTGTCACGCTTTTCGAGGAAAATAAGCGAACCTCAGCCTTCACGCTGGAATCTGGATATGAGTCTGCTCTGGATCTTTTGGAAAGCAAATGTGATATCGATGTCATATCATGTGCAACCGATACCATAGCAGCGGGAGCAATCGAAGCCATTCAGACCTACTTAAAAAAGCAGATTCCGACAAATGCAGCCGATGCAGGTGCAAGAATGCGCTATATCCTTGAAAATACGTCCATCCGAGTAACCGGATTCGGAGATAACCAGATGTTAAAAGCCGTCACCGGAGGAATCCCAACCATCCATTTCGGCTACAAAACCAGTGGAATCCGCGGCGCAGAGCTACTTCTTGACAGTATTGAAAGAGGAGAACAGATCCCGATCGAGATGAAGCTCGGCTTCCGTCTTGTTGGAGCAGACCCTTCAGACTCCGAAAATCTTACCTGATTTTCCTGATTTCCCGGAGTTTCTTAAGGAAACGAAAGTTCCTTTCAACACTTTTCACAAAAAACAATATGAATTATCAGTAAAAATGCCATCTTTACAAATGGCATTTTTTTTCATATTATTTAAGCATAAGATATGAAATCGATTACACATTGTATCTAAAGGAGGAGAGAATATGGATTACAGAAAAACCGCAAAGGAAATTCTGAATCATGTGGGTGGAAGTAAGAACATCGTATCTGCTGCCCATTGTGCTACCAGACTTCGCCTTGTCATTGCAGACAACTCGAAAGCGGATAAGCCAGCACTTGAGAATGTAGACGGAGTAAAGGGTGTATTTGAAGCATCCGGACAGCTCCAGATCATTCTCGGAACAGGAACCGTCAACAAAGTATTTGATGAATTTATTGCAATCGCAGGCATCACAGCCAGCACGAAAGCAGAAGCGAAAGAAGCTGCTGCCGAAAAGCAGAACTGGTTTATGAAAGCCATCAAGCTTCTGGGAGACATTTTCGTACCGATCATCCCGGCGATCGTAGCCAGCGGTTTCCTTATGGGAATCATGAACGCACTGGATTTCATGAACAGTAACGGGTTCTTACACATCAGCACAACCAGCTCGATTTATGTATTTGCAACCCTTTTCAGTAACATTGCTTACACATTCCTGCAGATCCTGATTGCATTCTCCGCTGCAAAAGCATTTGGCGCAAATCCTTACCTTGGCGCAGTTATCGGTATGATCATGATCCATCCGTCCCTGCAGAACGCCTACACAGTTGCAACAGAAGGTGTTCAGCAGACACAGAGCGTGTTCTTCGGACTGTATCACATTGACATGGTCGGCTATCAGGGACACGTTATTCCGGTTGTCATCGCTGTATGGATCTTATCCGTACTTGAAAAAAAGCTTCACAAGATCGTACCGGAAGTTTTAGACCTTTTTGTCACACCGCTTGTCAGCGTATTCGTAACCGGATACCTTACACTTTCCATCGTCGGACCAATCTTCGTATGGGCTGAAAATGCAATCCTCGGAGCAATCCAGTGGATGCTGACACTTCCACTCGGACTTGGAAGTCTGATCATGGGTAGTTTATATGCACCGACCGTTGTTACCGGTATCCATCAGATGTACACAGCCATCGATATCGGACAGCTTGCAAAATACAGTGTAACCTACTGGCTGCCACTCGCAAGTGCAGCAAACGTGGCACAGGGTGCAGCAGCACTTGCCGTTGCTGTAAAATCAAAAGACCAAAAGATCAAATCCCTTGCACTTCCATCATCACTCAGTGCATTTATGGGAATTACAGAACCTGCAATCTTTGGTGTAAACTTAAGATTCTTTAAACCATTTATCGCCGGATGCATCGGTGGAGGATGCGGAGCCCTTTATGCTTCCCTTGTTCACCTCGGTGCAAAAGGAACAGGTGTAACCGGTATCTTCGGAATCCTGCTCTGCCTGAACCAGCCACTTCAGTACGTCATTGAGATGACAATCGCAGTCGGTGTTGCATTTGCAGTATCCTTCGCACTTTACAAAGACAAAAAGAAAGAACCAGTCGTAGAAGCTCCTGTTACTGTTGCAGCTTCTGTTGAGGAAACAGACAGCGAAGAATCTGCTGCTTCCGAAACTAAAACAGCTTCAGGCAATACAAAAACCACTTCTTCCGAAGAAGTGTTAAATGCTCCGATAAATGGAAAGATCATTCCAAATGATCAGATCGCAGACGATACATTTGCAGCAGAAGTCCTTGGAAAAACTGTAGCGATCGAACCTGCTGACGGCATCATCACCGCACCTTGTGATGGCGAAATCGTAAGCATTTTTGATACCGGTCACGCAGTATGCATCCTGACTGACGGCGGCGCAGAGCTTCTGATCCATGTCGGAATCGACACTGTAAAAATGGATGGAAATGGATTTACAAAGAAAGTATCTGACGGTGCAAAAGTACACGCCGGAGACGTGCTGATCGAAGCAGATTTAAATGCAATAAAAGAAGCCGGACATCCGGCAACAACCATGATGATCCTTACCAATACAGATCTGTATGATTCTGTAGAATGTGCCGCACCCGGCACTGTAACCGGTAAATCATCTGTTATGAAACTTACAAAATAAAATAACTCATGACAAATAATCAGATTTGTCTCCCGCAGCGGGTGTCGGAATCAATACGTTTTCCGGACCGTTGCCTGCGGAACTATTTCCAGGAGTGAATCAATATGAACGCATTAACCAGAGATCTTGTAAACTTAGTAAATACAGCAGAAGAGAACCAGACAGCAAAAGAACAGACATCCGGCACACAGTTCCGCGAGAAGCTGCACCTGATGCCTCCGGTTGGCTGGCTCAACGATCCGAACGGACTTTGTCAGATGGATGGTGTGTTCCACGCATTTTTCCAGTACTCCCCATTTAACGCCGAAGGCGGTGTGAAAATGTGGGGTCATTACACCAGCACCAATCTGATCGACTGGGAATACAAAGGTGTATCCCTCTACCCGGATCAGCCATTTGACTGCCACGGTGTATATTCCGGATCTGCCTTCCTCGAAGACGGTACAATGTATCTTTACTACACCGGAAATGTCAAGCTGGAAGATGGAGATTTTGATTATATCAACACCGGCCGTGAGTCAAATACCGTACTCGTCACAACCAAAGACGGAATCCATTTTGGCAGCAAAAAAGAACTGCTCCGCAACAGCGATTATCCTTCTGACCTGACCTGCCATGTGCGCGATCCGAAGGTCTGGAAAAAGGACGATACCTACTACATGATCCAGGGCGCACGTACTAAAAATGATGTCGGTCAGGCACTGATTTTTGAATCCTCCGATAAAATAAACTGGCACTTCCGCAGCCGTGTAGAATCCGAAAAACCTTTCGGTTATATGTGGGAATGCCCGGATTATTTTGAAACGGACGGCATCAAAATCCTTTCCTCCTCTGTCCAGGGCCTGGAAGGCAAAGAGTGGGCTGACCGAAATGTATACCAGTCCGGTTACTTCCTTGTAGACGGCGACATTTTAGATTCCTACAAATTATCCCCATATCATCTGTGGGATTATGGTTTTGACTATTACGCTCCGCAGAGCTTCGAAGCAGAAGATGGAAGACGCATCCATATCAGCTGGATGGGAATGCCGGATTGCGAAGAATATACCAATCCGACCATCAAAGACGGATGGCAGCACTGCTTTACATTTCCAAGAGAAGTCTTCATAAAAGATGGCAAAGTCTGCCAGAAACCGGTTCGCGAGCTGGATGCAAAAAAACAACAGCTTCAGGATGTTCAGAATGAACTTACCCAGAGCGGCTGCCCGGTATATGAAGTAAATGTAGATGGAATTAAGGAGAATCATTTCCAGGCTGTCCTTTCAGATAAACTGATCCTTGACTATGAGAATGGACGGTTCCAGATGCATTTCACAACCAAAAGTAAAACTTCCGTATCCGCAGGCAGAAGCCTTCGCTACGCCGAAGTCGGCACTCTGGAAAATGTAAAAATCCTTGCAGATACTTCTTCCGTTGAAGTATTTGTAAATGACGGAGAATTCGTATTCTCTACAAGATATTATCCAAATGATTATAAGATTGTGGTGCATTCCCCAAGTGCCCACATTACATTCGATAAAATTCAGTAAATCGTATATGGGCAATTCCCCAAAGCTTCCCGTATACGAAAACGCCAGACGGGGTACAGCAATCCCTTTTCCTCCTTTGCATGCTGTATCCTGCCTGGCATTTTTTAATTCTGATTGTTACACAATTGCTTTTCCCGTAAATAAAAGCGAATAGAGCATACTGTTCAATTCCTGATAGCTTTCCAGCTTCTCACGCAAAGACTCAAACAGCATATTTTTTCTGAAAGCAAAATCCTTACCGCTTCCAGAAATCCCTTCTTCTCCACCTTTTCTTTTTTTATTTCAAATGTTATACTTCATATACAGCAAAAAACAGATAAAGGTAACGAAACACTATGTTAATCAGAAAAACACTTCCAGAAGATGTAGACACGATTTTAAATATTTTTGACACCGCACGCCAGTTCATGCACACAACCGGAAACCCGACACAATGGAATGCAAATTATCCGGCTCTCGAAGATCTCGAACCGGATATCCAAAATGGTAACAGTTATGTCTGCGTAGAAAATGATAAGGTCGTTGCCACTTTTACACTTATCATCGGAGACGAGCCGAACTATCAACTCATTGAAAATGGAAGCTGGCGTTCCGAGGCTCCATACGGAACCGTTCACCGCCTTGCATCTGACGGAACAACCAAAGGGATTGCACGGGCTTGCTTTGATTTTTGCAAGACACAAATCTCACATCTGCGTGTAGATACCCACAAGGATAATCAACCAATGCAGGCTTGCTTTAAGCAGAATGGATTTGAAGAATGTGGGATTATTTACGTCAATGACGGGACTCCGCGGATCGCTTATGAATTTATTAGGATATCTGAATAGAGAGGCATTTTTATGACAATCAATAGTATTTTAGAAGAAATTATAAATCTGGCAAAAAAATATTCTGCTTCTACCGTCATTCTTTTTGGTTCCCGTGCCAAAGGGACTGTGACAGAACGAAGTGATATTGACATCGCCGTATCCGGTATTCCAGATACAGAAAATCTACGGGAAGAGCTTGATAATTTACCCACTTTATACACAATAGACCTTGTCAATCTTGATGAATGTGGAAATCAGTTATTATTGGAGGATATAAGAAAATATGGACGAGAAATTTACAAAAAGATTTGAATCCTTTAAAAATTCACTGGCACATGATTACGATGGTACGATCGTTACAAATTACTGTCAGACAATCATTCATGTCTACATTGACAAATTATACGACTACCAGAAAAAAGTAGAATCTATTTTTCATTCATAAATAAAAAAGGATGACACACAAATGATACGCAAAGCAACTTCAAATGATATCAACATAATTGAAAAATGTTGTCCGGGAAATGCAGGCGAATCCTCACGTTGACCTCACCAGAAAAATCCGAATCCTCTGGCGACCAGAATTGTATTCAATCCAACAAAAATATCATCTGCCAGAATATAAACAGGTGTCCGGCGCAGGAGAAAGTAACTTGCACTTTATCCTGCAATCAGACACGGGATTCTTATCTTACTCTATTCCATATTCTTTCAGAAGCTTTTCTTGATATTCGGGATCTTTCGTTGAGCGCTCCAACTCCTCATAACGTTGCTCTTTCAACAACAAAGCATTCAATTGATTAATCGCATCACGCCCTTCTCTTCTCAACGTCTTCTCATGCAATTTTTTATTATATGTTGTCAAAATCATTTCCAACACCTCCGCTCGATGTTTCTTCAAAAAATCCGTCAACACATTCTGCCTGATACAGGCATCCATTGCTTTAGAAACCGCATCTTCCATTGTATCTTCCAACTGCATATATTTCCTGACACATCGCACAAATATTGCATACTCCTCCAGCCGTCTGCACTGATGCATCAGCTCCTGATTATGACCATAATTGATATTCAGCATAATCGCTGTACATTCCAGACACGATTTTTCATCATCTGTCGCTTCAAAACAATCAGACAGCTTTAATTCCATTGAATCTGGTTCATCCTTTGTTCCATTATAAAAAACAATGTACTTCGGTATCGGGAGCCGTAGCCTTTTTTCTCCGTATATATCCAGATCATTCTTTGCTACATATCCCTGATATAGCCTTCCGAAATAGAACACGCCACGTAGTGGCATATTGGGATTAAAGGTACTTTGATGTTCATACAGATTCATTGTACCACCAACCAGAAAGGATACATCATTTTTCATAATCGGTCTTTATATTGCCGGTTATGAGTTTGTTTGTTATGACGAATCTTTTTCTTTTGTTTTCTCATTTCTGTCTCCATTATAATCGAAAAAGGTTAATAAGTAAATTCGTCATAACTCATGTTTCGTGTAGATATAAAATTTTATCTACAATAAATACACTCATATCTATATATGATTTGATTTTCTACATTCGCCTTATTTTAAATAATACTGGTTTCTCTTGGCAGAAACAATTAAAAAATAATAAAATTTGTGTTATCATATTCATAAAGCTTTTAATCACTAACCATATATTTCCAGGAGGTTTAACTTCATGTACTACCAACTCGCACAACAAGAATTTGAATCTTACCTTAACGGATACGACCGCGAAAATGACCGCATAAAATTAAAAATCATCCACACCTACGGCGTTGTAAAACAGGCAGAAGAGCTTGCCAGAAGGATGCATCTTTCCCCCGAAGACACCGATCTTGCAAGGCTGATTGCACTCCTTCACGACATCGGACGTTTTGAACAGTTAAAGCGCTATGACAGCTTTGAGCCGGGCACAATGGATCACGCTGCTTACGGTGTAAAGGTGCTTTTTGATGAAGGCATGATCCGCCGCTTTCTTCCGGATGATAAATGGGACTCCATCATTTACACTGCAATCGCCCATCACAGCGATTATGAACTCCCTGAGATTTCAGATCCGCAGACACTTTTACACGCAAAGCTGATCCGTGATGAGGACAAGCTGGACAACTGCCGGGTAAAGCTCGTAGACTCCACAAGTACCTTTATTAACGTTTCTGAAGAAGAACTCGGTACGCAGGATATAACCCAAAAGGTATACGAAACAGTTTTTAAAAACAAATGTATCCTTTCCGCAGACCGCGTCACACAGATGGATTACTGGGTATCTTATATCGTCTATTTCTTTGACATTAACTTCAAAGAAAGCTTTGATATTATAGCGGAAAATAACTACTTAAACCGCATTATTGACAGGATTCCGTATAGCAATCCTTCTACAAAAAAACAAATGGAAAAAATTCGGACTTATATGCAGAAGTTTATTAACTCATATACAGGCAATCGGTTATCTTAACCTTCTTAGTTCACGAAATCAAGGAACTGACATACGCGCTTTTATAGGAGGAAATTCTAAGATTTATTTGCACCTTGAAAGCGTGTACATCATTTTCCTGTTTTTTTATCCTCCTATTGTATTATTTGTATTACGTGGTATAATACAATCAAATCTCACAGAAAGGAGATGCCGATATATGATCATCAAGATCAACATGCAGTCCGAAGTCCCGATCTACCTTCAGCTGCGCAACGAGATTATCAAAGGAATCGGGCGAGGGGAATTTGAGCCGGGGGAATCGCTTCCGACCGTCCGCCAGATGGCAACCGATCTCGGTATCAACACCATGACCGTCAGCAAAGCTTACCAGCTTTTGAAAACAGAAGGCTTCCTCGAGACAGACCGCCGTAAGGGAACAACCATCTGTTATCCCACTTCCTCTGCTCCACAAGATAACCGCTTTGACGAAAAGCTGGCAGATGAACTGGAACTTTTAAGCGCAGAAGCAAAGTTCCACGGCATGACTTTGACCGACTTCCTGAAACTCTGCCAAAGAGCATTTAACGAAATGGAGGTAACAGCGAAATGATGATGCTGATTATATTTTTAATTACAGACATTTCCATGGTCGGCATCTTTGCCGGAGTCTATGGAAATATTGCAAAATACCGGGAAGGAATGCTGATGGGAGTCCATATTCCTAAATCTGAGCTTGAACATCCCGACGTAAAAGAGCTTCTCCAGCTTTATAAAAAGCACAACCGCCAGTTTTATTTGTGGAACATGCTTGCAGGAATTGCGGTATGCCTGCTTTGCTTTACTTACTTTTCTATTTTTATTACCGTATGGACACTGTGGTTCGTAGAATTCTGCCTTCTTACCATCCTCCGTGTCTATCATTATCACCAGAAAGTATACGACATTAAGCAGAAAAATGGATGGATCAGCTCAGCAAATGCAGATGTGTCCGCTGCAGTGGATACCCGCACTTCCTCACAAATTGCGAAAAAGATACTGCCGGCAAAGCTTCATCTGATCCCGGCTGCAGTGATTCTGATCCCTCTGTTTTTCCCACAGGTCCGTACTTATCTGCTGACCGAAAGTGATGGAAGAGTCATGCTTCTCTGCACAATTCTTGTCGCGGCAGCTTACATGGGTACCGGCTATTTATTCGCCCATATGCCAAACAAAATTTACAGTGAAAATTCACAGATCAACCTGCAGATCAATGCACTGGAAAAGCGTTTATACACCATATTCCTTTTTGTCTCCAACATTTGCAATACCGGCGCCTATCTCGGGATCATCCGGGATATTGCATCCAGCAACTGGATTGGCGGAGTTGGAATGGGCATCTACATTTTCCTCGAACTGATACCGGCTGCCATCATATTGATCATGTTTTTCTGGCTGCGTAAGGAAAAAGAGCGGATTCTCTCCCAGGACAGCACACCATTTTATATTGATGATGACTATTACTGGCGGAAAGGCTGGTACAACAATCCAAATGACAAACGGTATTTTGTACAGGACCGTGTGAACAGCATGAATTATTCTCTAAACTACGGACACCCTTCTGCGAAATATGTCACCGGAGGAATGCTCGTCGGCACCGGGCTTCTTCTCCTCTGGATGTGTATCCTCTGTATCCGGATCGATTTTACACCGATCCGCCTGACGGAAAATGCTGCCCAGTATTCTATTACATCCGGCTACAAAACAGCAACCTTTGCTCTTGCCGATGTGGAATCAGTAACTCTTCTGGACAATCTGCCGGATGAAAAATTCTACCGGTCTGATGGCTCCGAAGATAACAGCAAACTTCTCGGTAATTTCCGTGGCAGCAAAACCGGACATTGCCAGATGTATATCTGGATTGAACATCCTCCGATTCTTCAGATAAAGACAACAGATACCACCATTTTTCTGAACAGCAGCAACGAAGCACAGACTAAAGAATGGTACGATCAGTTAAATGATGCAATTTCTTCGAATAAATAAGCCTTTTTCATTACCATGACAATGCATAATACGAAATATCTTGTAAAGCGTAACATGTCATGCTACAATCATGTTAAAATGTTGGGGGCAAAAATATACGGATTTCACAAAGATAAAAAAGTTCAGAAAGGACTGTCGACAATGACACTTCAAGAATGTTATGTAAAAATTGGTGGCGACTATAATGATATTCTTCACCGGTTTATGAATGAAAATATGGTACGCAAATTTGTCCTCAAATTTCCGCAGGACAACAATATGGCTTTATTTGAAGAATCCTGGGCTAAAAAGGACTACGAAACCGCATTTCGTGCAATGCATACCTTAAAAGGTGTTGCCGTAAACCTTGGATTTACTGCACTTTACAATGTCAGCAGTGCTCTGACTGAAAAGCTCCGCAGCCAGGAATACGACAACCTTGACGGTTTGATTGCCGATGTCAAAAAACAGTATGATATCGTGATCGAAGCAATTGCAGCCCTTGGCTAAATCTTAAAACACTGACGATAAACAGGAAGAGACTGCTTCACCGCAGCCCCTTCCTGTTATGTTTTTCTATAGCTTTTTCTTCAGCATTTCCGGATTTGATGCATAGGAGAGAGCCGTCTCCGCCGTGATCCTCCCATCTTTATACAGATTCAGAAGACCAAAATCCATCGAATGCATTTCTTCTTTATTAGACGAATACACGACTCCATCAATCTGCGGAACCTTATTGTCGCGGATCATATTGCGGATCGCCGGAGTGATCGTCATGATCTCAAATACCGGGACCTGTTTTCCATCCACTGTCGGCACAAGCTGCTGTGAAATTACAGCCTGCAATACCATGGACAACTGAACTGCAATCTGCCTCTGCTGGTTTGCCGGAAATACATCAATGATACGGTCAACCGTATTTGCTGCTCCGATCGTATGCAGGGTAGAAAATACCAGATGCCCGGTTTCCGCTGCTGTCATTGCCACATCGATCGTCTCATAATCACGCATTTCACCAAGCAGGATCACATCCGGGCTCTGCCGGAGCGAAGCACGTAGCGCATTGACGTAGCTTTCCGTAGCCACGTTGATCTCCCTCTGGCTTACAATACTTTTATCATGCCGGTGCAGATACTCAATCGGATCTTCCAGCGTAATGATATGCTTTTCCATTGAATGATTGATCTTATCCACCAGACAGGCAAGCGTAGTAGATTTTCCACTTCCCGCCGGACCCGTCACAAGCACCAGACCTTTTGACAGGTTATAAAAGCTCATCACCGGGTCCGGAATCCCGATCTCATTCGGCTCCGGCAGTTCAAATGTGATCACACGGATAACGGCTGAGAGCGCCCCCCTCTGTTTGTACGCACTGACACGGAATCTCGAAAGTCCCGGAACAGCAAAAGAAAAATCATCATCTCCTTTTTCTTCAAGAACCCGGATGTCCCGTCCTCCTGCCAGCTTATATAATTCCTCAACGCATTCTTTCGTCTGCGGCGGCATCAGCTTTTCTTCCTTCTCCCTGCAGATTCTTCCATTTGCCCGATAAGAAACCGGAAGACCTGCTACAACAAATATATCCGATGCATGATTTAAAACTGCCTGCTGAAGCAGTACAATGATATCCATAGCTCAAACTCCTTTCGCATCAGTCACTTCCAAGGACCGGAAGTGTTGACTTTTCTTCCCATTTCTCAGATGCTGACTCTTTCCATTTTACAACCTTCTGCGTTCCCTTTACCGGATCTGCCAGGATCTCGACTTCCAGATTCTGACTGTCCGTGACCGGAACCACATAGGAAATATCCAGATTCGCTCCGTCTTCTTCAGCTGTCACGCCCTCAATCTGCCGAATTGCAAATACAGGATCCTCTTTTGCAAATGCATCATCGATCTGCGCCATGATCTGCGCCGCTTTTGCATTTGCCTCACAATACGCCGTTTCCCGGCCGGCAAGTTGCTGACTATAACTCTGATCCCTTTTTGCACTTGACAGTGAGAGTGTGGCAAATGTCACCAGACACAGGATTACAAAGATCACAAGCAGGTACGACGTTCCGATCTGAATCCCCGGGTATGATCCCCTTTTCTTTCTCTTCATCCTGTCACTCCCTTTCCGTGCCTGTCATCCGGTCTGTTTCCACCGAATAGATTTCTTCCGGCTGTTCTCCGGACAGGCGCTGCACCGTAAATGTTCCATGCAAAAGCTTTCCATCCGGCTCCACCTGGATCACGATCTCATACGAAGCCTCATCCTTACTGCATTCCTGCCAGTCTGCGTCATAGAAGACCTCCGTGTCCTCCGTCAGCGCATCCGCAAGAAAAAGCTCTGTATACCCGGAAACCTTCTCAAGCGCCGTATTCAGTTCCTGTGTCTCGCGGCTGATCGTGTGCGCCTTCACAAAAATCTGCACACACACCGCAGAAGCAAGGCAGAAAAATAAAATTGCAATCATCAGTTCCAGCAAAAACAGGCTGGAACGCTTTGCCGGTGTCCGTTCCATAAATCTTCTCCTATCTTGCAGCGCTCTTCACACTGACAAATGTATCTGTCTTTTTCCCGTCTTCATTTTCACAATACAGATGAAAAATCCCATCTGAAGTTTCCTTAGCCTCGAAGTCCTTTGTTTCCAGGATCTTCCGTCCATCGGATGCTTTTGCTTCCGTTCCATCCCGGATAAAAAGCTCTCTTAAGTATCCATCATACGCATACAGATATGTCACATAATCCTTCTCATCATAACGCTGCCGAATCACGAGAGCATTTTCCCCATCGAAAGTTCCATCTGCTATCGCACCATTTTCATCATTCTGGTGCATTTTCTCCGTCACATAGGCAAGTGCCGTCCGTCCCGAATAGGAATCCGACGAGGCCTTCACCTGCCGGCTGTAAAATCCCGATGCAAGAACCACAATGGCGACCGATGATGCCGCCAGCACGAAAAAGACTGCAAGAGGAAAAAGAAAATCAATCACATGCTTTTTTTCATTTCTACGCTTCATGTCCATTTCCTCCTATCGTTCGATCACCGTAATGTCCGGAAGAATATTGGCACCGGCAATCTGATAATCAATAAAAAACTGCTTCTTGTCATACTGGATCCCACAGTTTTCCGTCAGATCATCAAGCGTCTCCGGATAGCGTCCTTCCAGCGCATAGTACTGCGTCACACCACGCCAGAGTGCATTTTCCAGACTTTCCTTCTGCCTGCGTCTTGTCGTGTCCGAAAGCCTTTCAAATCCACTGAAAAAAGCACTGCAGATACATACAAACAGCAGAAGGGACAGACAGAAATTCCGAAGTGGGCGCTGCCGTTTTCCGTGATAAAACCGTTCCCGTTCTTTTCTCCACATAGCATACGCCTCCTAAAGTCCTGACATAATTCCAAGAAGCGGAAGCATAACCGACAGAAGGATCGTTCCGACGATCACCGACAGGATGATCACCAGCGTCGGTTCCAGAACTGCGATCATAGAAGAAAGCTTTTCATCCACTCCCTCCTCACACTCATCGGCAATCCTTCCCATCATCTCATCCATCATTCCGGCTTTCCCGGCAATGGATGTCATCCGCGCATAAACACCTGTGAAGATTCCGGCTTTCACCAGTGCCTCTGCGATATCCGTTCCATTTTCCATATCCGCTTTGCATTCTGCTACTTTCTTCCGGAAATCATCATCCTCGATCAGGTTCTCTGAAAATTCCATTCCCTGTTCCGGCGTCAGTCCGCTTTTCAGTGCCAGTGACATTCCTCCGGCAAACCGGCATGCCGACAGCTTATCCTTCAGCTCCCTTGAAAATGCAAACCCGGATCCGATGTGATACAGTTTCTTTCTGCCGCTCTCTGTCTTTGTAAAATAAATACCCGCACAGACGATCACCGCCAAAAGTACCGCAAACACCGCCGAATATCTGGAAAGAGCATTGCCTGCAAGCAGGATCCCTCTTGAAAATCCGGTCATTTCCTGACCAAACTGGCGGAACACCTGATCAAATACCGGCATAACCTTTGTCATCAAAATGATAATGATCACCAGCATCATCCCGATCATCAGAAGAGGGTAGGAGATGGCACTCCGGACACTTCTCCTGATCGCTTCCTCTCGGTCATAATGCTCCGCCAGAGATTCCATTACTTCATCTAAAGTTCCTGTCTCTTCTCCGATCTGCGTCATACGGATCAGATACTCCGGAAATACTTTCGTCTCTTCCAGCGCCTGATCCAGCCTGCCCGTATCCATCACTGACTGATAAATCTCATCCAGCAGCTCTTTTTCTGCCTTCGTCTGCGCATCCTCCCGGAGAAGATCAACTCCCTCCAGGGAAGAAATCCCAGACTTCAGGATCATTGCCATTTCACTGCAGAACGAAGCAATTTCCAGATTCGTAAGCTTTCCCTGCTGTGTCCGCTTTTCCATATATGCCATCCTCCTTTTCACATTCCTGCCACATTCTTCTTATCCGGCTTCCTTTTATCTAATAGGTATACTTTGTGACATAATTCTTTCCATTTCCCACATACTTCTTCACATCCGAAGCACTGTTGTTTGCAGCAAGTGTCGGATCCATGATCGACCAGTTCTTTCCGTCAAATTCAATGATGTTATCCACCCAGCCGATCTCATCAACATAACAGCTGATCCATGCATGATACACATCACCGGAATAGCCAACCTCCAGCTTCGTCGGAATCCGCTGCGACCGGAGCATTGCCGACATCAACGCCGCATAATCAAAACAGATTCCTTTCCCTGTATCCAGTGTCTCATCCGGATCCGGTGTGTACCCATACGGAACATTCTCCGCTTTCTTTTTATCATAGGAAATATTTTTAATTACAAAATTATAAATCCGCGTTATCACATCCAGATCAGAATAGCAGTCCTTTCCTGCAAGACTCTCACCCTTTTTTACACACTTAGAATCTGCCGTGAAATTTACATAATAATTCGGATGCAGAAACGGGGCAAATTCATCTGTGATCTGTACGTCCAGATCCTGGGTAAAGCTTACCGCATACAGATTGTCCTCTACAGACACACTCTCCAGAAGTGTTACCTTATAAGAACCATTCCCGCCCGGAAGCGGATAAACCGCATAATCACCAACAACCGTAACCGGATAGGTATACTCTGTGCCATCCGGGGATGTCACCTGGAGCTTGACTTTTTCATTACTTCCATTATAACAGATCATCACATAGCCATCTGCCGTATGGGATGCATCCAGTACAACCAGGTCATTTCCATATGTCACTTCACCGGAAGCCTCCGTCTGAAGCACCTGCGCCGATGGATCTCTCGGATCCCCCTTTTCCCCGGACTGGCTTTTTTTCCCCCCCGATGCACATCCACCAGGTATCAGTACACCTGTCAGAAATAGCAGAAAAAAGAAAAGAAAAATCCTCTGCCAGCGTCTTTTTTGTTCATATAAATCGTTCTGCCGCACAGAATTCCTCCTTTCTTTTCCACAGTGAAACAGTCCCAAAAACTCAACTAGAAAAATTATAGCATAATCAAAACATTAAAAGAAGTTATTTGGTCTAAACTGCTTTAATTTATTTGACAAAGAAATCAAAGACCATTACAATAGAAATCAGTTATAAACCATCACAATAGTAAAATTGGGGGTTAATTTATGAGTGATCATTTACCTGTCTTAAAGGTTCGTTTATTCGGAGGATTCTCAGCAAGCTAGGGAGAGATTCCCGTATCATTCGGACGCAACACAACGACAAAAGCAATGAAATTGTTGCAGATATTACTCTACCATGGCGATAACGGTATCTCCAGAGATAAGCTTCTTGATGAATTATACGGAAGAGAAGAACTTGCCGATGCTGCCAACAACCTTCGGGTAACCGCACACCGTCTTAAAAAGATCATCGTAGATGCCGGACTTCCGAGCCATGATTATATCAACATCAAAAAAGGTATTTACCGATGGGATGCTCCGATGCCGACCGAAGTTGATGCACATCAGTTTAAGGTTCTGTCAAAAGACGTGCATGCGTGTACCGATAAGGTAAAAAAGCTGGAACTTCTTAAGAAGATCTGTCTGATGTACCGTGGGGAATTTCTTCCAGAACTTTCAGGAGATGAATGGGTTCTTGTTGAAAGCGTACAATATAAGAATATTTATTCCGAATCCCTTCAGGAACTCTGTAAGCTTCTGATCGAACGCGGAGATTATGAAGAGACACTTCGTTTCTGTGAGCCGGCATGCCAGTTATATCCGTTCGATGAATGGCAATCCGTCCGCATCGACTGCTATATGGCATTGAACCGCTATAAGGATGCTGTGCAGGAATATGAGAACACTGCCAAATTATTTTTCGAAGAGCTTGGAATCCGCCCTTCTGAACATATGATGCAGCAGTTCGAGCAGATGAGCAGCCGCCTTAACTACAAACCACAGGAACTCGGCGACATCAAGGAACGTCTGAAAGAGGGCGATATACGCGGCGGTGCTTTTTACTGCAGCCTGCCAAGTTTCCGTGACAGTTACCGTCTCGTTTCCCGAATCATTGAGAGGAACGGACAGTCCGTATACTTAATGTTATGTAGCATCACCAACGGAAAAGGAATGCCGATGGACAAGCCGGAGAAGCTTGAAGTTCTTTCAGGTGAGCTTCAGAATACGATCCAGCAGTGTCTGCGTAAAGGAGACTCCTTTACCAAATACAGCCCATCACAGTTTCTGATACTTCTCGTTGGTACGAACAAAGAGAACTGCAGCATGATTTTCGACAGAATCCAGAGATACTTCTCCAGAGAGCATAAAAGCTGGAAGCAGTACCTGGACTACTTCGTGTCCTCTGTAGCCGAAGTAGACCGGCAAGATTCACCGATTCAGTTCAATACTGAGAATAAAACCTGGTAAGCTGCAATCATGTTATCTTCGCAGCAGGGCAGAAATGGAGATAATTTATGGAACAAAGCTATCAAATCAGTTGGTATGCACCAAACTTTATTAACATGTGTATTGATAATATTAATGATGGAGAGCTGTCCGGTCGGATTTATCACTGCTACAGCAAAGAACCCTGGAAATTCACCAATATCCTTCAGCTGATCGAATTAGCTGATGATTTCTTCGACAGACTCGAATTTCCACAGGCATCCACCAGCGCACGTTCTTTCACTTCAACCCAGTTTTCAGGTGTTGACCGGCTTGATAAAGTACAGTCACCGGAAGATTTCATCGAGAATCGTGGACAAAAAGGGACTTTCTTTCTCAATGTCAGATACCGCCAGAATTCATCCTGGCAGGGCATCGTCCGCTGGGTCGAAGGTAACTCTACGCAACAGTTTGTAAGCGTACTTGAACTGCTTAAAATTCTCAGCAATGCATTAGTTTAAAGGAATGGCATTGTGAGAGATATCATTACATGAATGAATAAGAATTATACAGGCATTGTCTGATCACGGAATGTGATCGGACGGTGCCTTTTAATTATCTTATAATTTTATTCTTTCTTAATTGCTTTTCACAAAAAACTCCAGTACCATTTGAATAGGCGTATGTAGAAAATCGAATCATATATGATATATGAATTCTTTGATTGTAGAAAAAATTATATATCTACATGAAACATGAGATATGGCGAATTTACTTATGAACTGCTTTCTATTATAATGGAGGTAAGCAATGAGAAAACAAAAGAAGAAATCTCGCCATAGCAAACAAACCCACAACCGGCAGTATAAGGACCGGTTATGGAGAATTGTAGAGCAACTTTTTATAAGTGATTGAGATAGCAGAAAAGTAACAGATAATAAGAAAAGAAATATCCTTGTTTTGAATTACAATAATTATTGTGTAAAGTTTTCAT
>NZ_JAQFCE010000024.1:0-52646 GCF_027690675.1 Bariatricus sp. TF06-38A | reverse complement strand
CCCGAGGTGGAAACGCCAGAGGCTTACCTATCGCTATTTTCACTGCCGGACGACTTCGACAAGATACTGTCGGTTATGCGTTCCCGTGGGGTATCGGTAAGCATCATCTTACAGAACTTGGCACAGCTTAAAGCCTTGTTTGAAAAACAGTGGGAGAGCATTGTGGGTAACTGCGATGAATTTCTTTACCTTGGTGGAAATGAGCAGTCAACCCATAAATATGTGTCGGAGCTGTTGGGCAAGGAAACCATTGATACCAACACGTTCGGAAAGAGTACCGGAAGAAGCGGTAATTATTCCACCAACTATCAGATTAGCGGCAGAGAGTTACTTACCCCTGATGAGGTGCGTATGCTCGATAATCAGTACGCTATTTTATTTATCCGTGGGGAAAGACCCATTATGGATTTCAAATATGACATTATGAAACACCCGAATGTGGCACTTACCACAGATGGAAAGGCAAGTCCTTATAAGCACGGAGAAGTCACAAAAGATATTGCTTCGATTGCTATTTGGGACATTGACCCTGCAACACTTCCTGAAAAGGAAATGGAAGAAACGAACTGGGAACTTCTTTCCGATGAGGAGATGGAAGCTCTGTTCATAAACAATCAAACAAATTAAATTTTGGAGGTATTCAACTATGACTATTTTTAAGAAAAAAGCAACTGACACTCAGGAAACAAAGAAACTGCCTATGACCGGAAAGGTTAGGAAAGGCTTCCGTGCTTATTGCACAATGGTCATTGTCGGTGCGTTGGCACTTGGAATGACAACGACTGCATTTGCAGCGAATGACCCGCTTACCGTAGTCAACAATCTGTCTGACTTTATCTTCGGACTTATCCGTGCCATCGGTATGATTTTGCTTGGCTTTGGTATCGTGCAGGTCGGTCTTTCGCTCAAATCTCACGACCCTTCTCAGAGAGCTAATGGATTCCTGACTCTTGCAGGCGGTGTCATTATCACTTTTGCGAAAGAAATCCTTACTCTTATCACAGGCTAAGATAAGAGTTACACAGTTATCGAGGGGTGTGCCAAGTTAAGGTACACCCCTTAATTGTAAGGAGGTGCTTTGAATGAGTGATAACTGGGTAGTTCAAAATCTTGAAAATGCCCTTGAAACTTGGAATGAAAAACTGTCGGAAATATGGACACTTATCACAACTACACCGCAGAACTTTAAGGGCGGGAATATCTGGAAGGTTATCGTTGACATCAATGGTGCAGTTCAGGCTATCGGGCTTGCCTTGCTCGTATTGTTTTTCGTGATAGGTATGGTAAAGACCTGCGGCAGCTTTACAGATGTGAAGAAACCGGAACACGCTTTAAAACTCTTTGTCCGTTTTGCATTGGCGAAAGGTGTTATCACATACGGAATGGAACTTATGCTTGCACTATTTAATATCGTGCAGGGTACGATTTCAACTATTATGAATGCTGCCGGATTTGGAACTCCGGAACAGACGACTTTACCCGCAGAGATGGTAACGACCATAGAGGACTGCGGATTTTTCGAGAGTATTCCCTTGTGGGCGGTAACGCTTATCGGAGGATTATTTATCACAGTGCTTTCGTTCATTCTGATAATGACGGTGTACGGAAGATTTTTCAAGTTGTATATGTACACAGCACTTGCACCGATACCGCTTTCCACATTTGCAGGAGAACCGACACAGAATGTAGGCAAGAGTTTTATCAAGAGCTACTGTGCAGTTCTGCTTGAAGGGGCAGTTATTGTACTTGCTTGTATCATTTTCTCCGTATTTGCTTCATCGCCGCCAGTGGTTAATCCTGATGCAGCAGCAGTTACGCAGGTGTGGGCATATATCGGGGAACTGGTATTTAATATGCTTGTTCTTGTCGGTGCAGTGAAAATGTCTGACCGTATTATCCGAGAGATGATGGGACTTTAAGGAGAGATTTTGAGATGAACCAAAGAGATTGTAAGAAATGTGTTTACTATGGCGGTAAACGGAAAGGCAAAGTCTTTTGCCTGAATGATAAATGCGTGAGGGAGAAAGACCGAAACCGCAGGAAAGGAAACAGATATGGAAGTAAAAATTAACCGAGAAATCAGAAATTATACAGAGTCAATGTTTTTTGGACTGTCGCTCAGACAGTTCATTTTTTCTGTTCTTGCTTGTGGCGTTGCGGTAGGACTGTATTTCTTGCTCAGACCGTATGTTGGCACGGAAACCGTATCGTGGGTGTGCATTTTGGGTGCTGCCCCGTTTGCGGCACTTGGATTTGTGAAGTATAACGGTATGACCGCAGAGAAAGCAATTTATGCGTGGATAAAGTCAGAGTTTTTAATGCCGAAGAAGCTGGTGTTTCATTCTACCAATGTGTATTACGAACTGATGAAGCCAAGCATTGAACAGAAACAGAAGGAGGTATTGAAGTCAAATGATTAAGACTCTTACGAACCTGTTTAAGCAGGATAAAGAAAAATTTGTTGTACCGAAAGGGGTGCAGGATGTGATTCCCGTAGCAGCTATCTTTGATGATGGCATTTTCAAAGTGGGAAAGGATAAATATTCAAAGACCTACCGCTTTACAGATATTAACTATGCAGTGGCGAGCCGTGAGGATAAGGAAGCGATGTTCCTTGAATATTCCGAACTTTTGAACTCTCTTGACAGTGGTGCGACGACAAAAATCACAATCAATAACCGTCGGCTCAACAGACTGGATTTTGAGCAGACAATCCTTATTCCGACAACCGGAGATAATCTGGACGAGTATCGAGAGGAATATAACAAAATGCTTCTTGATAAGGCAACGGGTGCAAACTCCATTGTTCAGGATAAGTATATTACCATTTCCATCAACAAAAAGAGTGTGGAGGATGCAAGAACTTATTTTGCCCGTGTCGGTGCAGATTTGATTGCTCATTTCGGCAGGCTCGGAAGTAAATGTGTGGAACTGGAAACAGACGAAAGACTTCGTATTTTCCACGACTTCTATCGTGTGGGAGAAGAAAGCTCTTTCCACTTTGATATTAAGGAAACAAGAAAAAAGGGACACGATTTTAAGGATTATATCTGCCCCGACACAATGGAATTTGAAAAGGACTATTTCAAGATGGGAAACCGTTATGGAAGAGTCCTTTTTCTTCGTGAATATGCGTCCTATATCAAAGACAGTATGGTAGCGGAACTTACGGATATGAACAGAAATCTGATGATGTCTATTGATATTGTTCCTGTTCCGACTGATGAAGCAGTAAAGGAAGCAGAAAACCGTCTGCTTGGTGTGGAAACCAATATTACAAACTGGCAGCGTAGGCAGAATGCCAATAATAACTTCTCTGCCACCGTTCCGTATGATATGGAGCAGCAGAAGAAAGAAATGAAAGAGTTCCTCGATGACCTTACGACCCGTGACCAGAGAATGATGTTCGCTGTTATCACAATGGTTATTACGGCAGACAGTAAGGAACAGCTTGAGAATGATACGGAAGCGTTGCTTACCACAGCAAGAAAACATCTTTGCCAGTTTGCAACACTGAGATTTCAGCAGATAGATGGACTCAATACGGTAATGCCGTTTGGAACAAGAAAGATTGATGCGTTCAGAACACTTACAACAGAGAGCCTTTCGGTATTTATCCCATTCAGGGTGCAGGATATTTTCCACGAGAACGGTATCTATTACGGTCAGAATGTTATCAGCAAAAATATGATTATCGCAGACCGCAAGCAGCTTTTGAATGGTAACTCCTTTATTCTCGGTGTATCTGGTGGCGGTAAGTCATTTGCGGCAAAGGGAGAAATCATCAATCAGGTGCTTTCTTCAGATGCGGATATTATCATCATCGACCCTGAGCGAGAGTATTCACAGCTTGTCAATGCAATGGGCGGAGAGGTAATCAATATTTCTGCTACTTCCGACAATCACATCAATGCAATGGATATGAATAAGGATTACGGCGACGGTGCAAACCCTGTCATTTTGAAATCCGAGTTTATTATGTCCCTTTGTGAACAGCTTATCGGAGGAACAAATCTCGGAGCGAAGCAGAAGTCTATCATTGACCGTTGCACGGCAAGCGTGTATCGCAGTTATCAGCAGAATGACTATCAGGGACATATACCGACCTTGCAGGATTTCAGGGCAGAACTTTTGCAGCAGGACGAACCGGAAGCAAAGGAACTGGCACTTGCCATTGAACTTTTCACACACGGTTCTCTGAATACCTTTGCAAAGCAGACGAATGTGGATACTAATAATCGCCTTATCTGCTATGACATTCTTGACTTGGGTAAACAGCTTATGCCGATTGGTATGCTTGTCGTCCTCGACTCTATCCTGAACCGTATCACACAGAACCGTGCAAAGGGTAAGAATACCTTTATCTTCATTGATGAGATTTATCTTCTGTTCCAGCACGAATACTCTGCAAACTTCCTCTTTACCTTGTGGAAGCGTGTGAGAAAATATGGGGCATACGCAAGTGGAATCACTCAGAATGTCGATGACCTTTTGCAGAGCCACACAGCGAGAACAATGCTTGCAAACTCAGAGTTCATCATTATGCTGAATCAGGCTTCCACAGACAGGCTTGAGCTTGCAAAACTTCTGAATATTTCCGACCTCCAGATGTCCTATATCACGAACGTGGAAGCAGGACACGGACTTATCAAGGTGGGAAGCTCGCTTGTACCGTTTGCAAACAAATTCCCTAAGAACACGAAACTTTATAAACTGATGACGACCAAGCCGGGCGAAGCGTAAGGAGGGATTTACAATGTCTAAGATTCAATTTCGCAATGCTGCACACAGAGATTTTGTATTGGAAAATCTGGATAAGTGCAAAGTCAACGACTGCTATCACAGAGCATTTTTCTATGTGATGGGTATTTCAGAAGAAACAAGAATGAACATCGGAAAGATGTTTGATTTTAAGAGGGATTGCATCATACCGGAAGGTATGCACGGCGGTTGGCAGACAAGTGGCACAGTCAAGGTCTGCCACCTTGCCTTTAATCTCTGGAATGGATTTACGGAAGAAGGCAGGGAAAATCTCTATACACCGGAGGAACTGTTCTGTTGCGGATATGCTCCGTATTTTATGGAGGGTATCAAGTTGAGGTATCCGGAGTATTGCAGAGATTTGACTCCACCTAAGAGAAATGATATGGAAAGGTAAGAGAAAATGAGCAGAAAAATCTATATTATTATTGCGATGGTGTTTACGGTAGTGTTGTCTGTAAGCACCTTCTTTATTATCCGTAATCACATTGACTCTGCCAAGCAGAATGAAGTCTATGATAACCTTGCGGAGATTGTGGAGGACGAGCCGCCAAAGGAAAATGAGGGCGTGACGTTTTCGGAAGATAAGGACTATCTTGCGGAATATCTTGAACTCTATCGGCAGAATGAGGATATGGTGGGTTGGATAAAGGTTGAGGATACCAATATCAACTATCCGGTCGTGCAGTCTGTAAATGAGCCAAACTTCTACCTGAAGCACAAGTTTGATAAGACCTATTCCGCTTATGGCTGTCCATATGTGCAGGAAAATTGCGATGTGCAGAAACCTTCAGACAACATCATTATTTACGGACACCACATGAATGACGGTTCTATGTTTACGGGACTGATGAAGTACAGAAACAAGAGCTTTTGGGAAGAACATAAGGCTATTACTTTTGATACACTGACGGACAGACACCAGTATGAAGTGATTGCAGTCTTTAAGACGGTTGTTTATACAAATAGCTCCGACAGCTTTAAGTATTATGAGTTTACGGATGCAGAAAATCCGGCAGAGTTTGATGCGTATGTTGCTAAGTGCAAGGAACTTTCTTTGTATGATACCGGAGTATCGGCAGAATATGGCGACAAGCTGATTTCTCTTTCTACTTGTGAATGTTCAAGAAACAATGGCAGGCTTGTTGTTGTCGCTAAGAGAGTGGATTAAACCCCACTCTCTATTATTTTTCGAGAAAGGAGGAAACCGATGGCTGATATAAAAACAAGAGATACAAGCAAAGGTACAATCAAGACCATAAATAAGGCAGCAGTTGCCACGGAGCGAATGAAGAAAGCCTATGTGATGACGAAAGATAAGGCAGAACATTCCACCAATGCTTCGGAAAATTCCGCAGAGGAATATGCTTCCGATAAAATCGAAGCGGCAACGGATAGGACTGTTCACGAAACAGCATACCGTGCGGATAAAGTCGGCAGATGGGGTGTGCGTGAAACAAGACAGAATTATCAGAAAGCCAAAACGGGAATTGAGAATTTCAAGACCAAGCGTGCAGAGAAGCAGCTTCAAAAACAATCGGTCAATCCTGTCGGAAAACAGAGCATCCGAACTCTGGAGCGTACAGAGAAAACAATTAAACAGTCTGCAAGGTCGGCAGGAAATACGACAGTCAAGACCGTATCGAAAGGTGCAACCAATACTGTTCAGAGGTCGGTCAAGACCGCAGAACAAACGGCAAAGACTTCTATTAAGACCACAAAAGAAGCTGCCATTATAGCACAGAAAACAGCAAAAATAACAGCCAAAGCAACACAGAAAGCGGCTCAGACGGCAAAGAAAGCGGCGAAAGCCACAGCAGATACCGTCAAAGCGACAGCGAAAGCTACTGTTGCGACAGTCAAAGCGATTATTGCAGGGACAAAAGCACTTGTAGCAGCAATCGCCGCAGGAGGTTGGATAGCGGTGTTGATTATTATGATTGTCGTGTTGTTCGGTGCTGCCGTAGCAATGTTCGGTGGAGGAAGTGACAGTAACTCCTATACTCCGGTAAGTGCAGAGGTAGAAGCCTATGAACCCATCATACAGAAGTATGCCAAAGAGTACGGCATTCCTGAGTATGTAGAACTTATCAAGGCGGTTATGATGCAGGAAAGCGGCGGCAGAGGACTTGACCCTATGCAGGCAGCAGAAGGAAGTTTCAATACGAAGTATCCGCACGAACCTAATGGAATTAAAGACCCTGAATATTCTATCCAATGTGGTGTTCAGGAATTGAAAGCGGCTCTTACCTCGGCAGAGGTGGAAAGCCCGATAGATATGGAGCATATCAAACTTGCCCTGCAAGGCTACAACTTTGGTAATGGGTATATTTCTTGGGCAAAAACCAATTATGGTGGATATTCCTATGCCAATGCAGTAGAATTTTCGACAATGCAGGCTTCCAGACTTGGGTGGAGCAGTTATGGAGATACGCAGTATGTCGCTCACGTTCTGAGGTACTATCCGTATGGGCGAGCCTTTACTGCCGGAGGTAATCAGGCGATTGTTGAGGTTGCCTTGACGCAGGTAGGCAATCAGGGCGGACAACCTTACTGGAGCTGGTATGGCTTTAACAGCCGAGTGGAATGGTGTGCCTGCTTCGTATCTTGGTGTGCTGACCAATGCGGATATATTGAAAGTGGACTTGTTCCGAAATTTGCAGGTTGTGTGGACGGTGCAAACTGGTTTAAGTCAAATGGAAAATGGCAAGACCGCACTTATGAACCAAAGGCAGGAGATATTATCTTCTTCGATTGGGAAGGCGACGGTACAACAGACCACGTTGGTATCGTAGAGAAGTGTGAGAACGGCACAGTTTATACCGTAGAGGGTAACTCAGGCGACGCCTGCAAGCAAAGACAGTACGCAGTCGGAAGTAGCAATATCTATGGATACGGTATTCCGGCGTATTAAAAATTCCAGACGGTGTCTGGAAAATCGAAAAGATGGCTGCTCAGTTGAGTAGCCATCAGGTACATTATGAGAAATCGGTTGTTTCTCTGTTATTCAGGAAAATATGGTGTGTATGATAAGTGAAGCTGAAAAGCATATCGGCATTTTCTTTACTGCCGCCTAAAAAGGAAATATCATCGGCAAGGATAAAAAGAATTGCTAACAGCTTCTTGATATATCCAGTGTAGCAGGCATAATCTACATAGATGTTGGCGATATATCCCTCGGCAAATTCTATCAGGTCAGCGTCAATTTCAAAGCTGTTGGATAACTCGTAAACGGTCTTTATGAATTTGTCCTTATCAGCAATTCGTTCTTTACTTGGAACACTTCTGCGGTTCTTCTGTATGAATTTCAAAAAATCATCAGCTTCCGTAAAGTCAGGAGTGATTGTGTTGCCAGTTCCAAAATCTGTTTTGTAATCCTCAAATTTCTCTTTTTCAAACCGATTACTGAATATTATCTTTTGTTCGTCCATTCCTTTTTACCCCTAAGTTTATTCTATGGAGATTGTTTAACTTGGCTCTTGGGTTGTGATTTGTCTTTCGCCATTAACAATCGTGAATTACTACTTTTATAGTATAACATAAAAATAGTTGGGAATCATCACTAATAGTAGGTTTGACTTCCTTTGGGTGCGTGTGATTTGAAATCGACTTAACCTATACTATTAGTTATGGAAACACACTAAGGGAGGTGATGTGATGAAGCTCGATACAATCGGCAAGAATATAAGAAAGTTCCGACTTGCGAGGAAATTACGCCAAGAAGATTTGGCTGAGAAAACAGATTTGACAACAAATTATATTGGTATGGTTGAGCGTGGAGAGAAAATTCCGTCACTCGAAACTTTCATAAAGATAGTAAATGCTTTAGGAGTATCATCGGATATGGTTCTTACTGATGTCCTCGAAACGGGATATACAGTCAAGAACTCAATGTTGAATGAGAAGCTTGAAAAACTTGCTCCTGAAGATAGAAACAGAATTTATGAAGTCATAGATACACTTGTGAAGCAGTCAAAGCAAATACTTCCATAAAACACAGAAGTTCGTCCTAATCGACGAGCTTTCTTTTTTTGTATAAAAAATTTCTGCTATCGACAAATTTTTCGGGACTTCGACAGAGAGAATATGCTATAACAACAACTGTCAGTGATAGACACATACTAATAGACATAGGAGGAAGTAGAAGTGAATGACATTTTCAGACAAATAGCGAAAGAAAATGGAACAACCGAAAAAGCAGTAAAAGAGGAAATGCAGTTTGCCATTCGGGAAGCAATGAAAAGTGCTGAACCGGAAGCAATCGCTTTTTGGAAAGCAGTTGCTCCGGACGGAAAAGAGCCGCCGATAGAAAAGGTCATAGCAATGATTGCATTGAATGTTAATAATAGAATGTATAATTGAGGTGCTTCGGCATCTCTTTTTTTGTGTCCTCAAAAGTGTAGTATTAGGTGTTAGCAAAAAGTGACACCTTAGTGTCTGAAAGGTTACATTTCTGCCCGAAATCTTGAAATGTCTGAAAATTTAATATATAATGTTAGATGACTAACTGTAACGAAGAAAATTATAAGATGAAGGGGTGTTACAGATGAGAATATGTTATAACAAACTTCAAAAACTTATGATTGATAATCAGATGAAAAGACAAGATTTAATGCGTGCAGCGGAAATTACATCATACGCTGCAACGAAGATAAATAAGAATGAGCCGGTATCTCTTGAAGTGCTGATGAAAATATGTCAGGTGTTTCATTGTGACATTGGAGATATATGCGAGGTTATTTTAGACGAAGATTAAAACACGGAGGTAATTATAGATGGCAAGGGCTGCTAAACCAAAGAAAGAAATATCAATGGAAGAAGCACTTTGGAAAAGTGCTGATAAACTGAGAGGTTCTGTTGAGCCTGCGGAGTATAAGCACGTTGTTCTGAGTTTATTCTTCCTTAAATTTGCCAGTGACAAGTTTGAAGAATGCCGTAATAAGATTATTGCTACACACGGCGAAAAGTATGCGAATATGAAACCGTTCTATACTCAGGAAAATGTATTCTATCTTCCTGAAGAAAGCCGTTGGAAGTACATTATTGAAAATGCAAAGCAGGACGATATTGCCCTGAAGATAGATACAGCACTTTATACGATTGAAAAGAACAACCCGGCACTGAAAGGTGCTTTGCCGGATAACTATTACTCCCGCTTACATATTGATACGGCAAAGTTGGCTTCTTTGCTTGATGAAATCAATCGTATCAATACAGATGATAAAGAGAACGACATTATAGGTCGTGTATATGAGTATTTCCTTAGTAAGTTCGCTCTTGCAGAAGGAAAAGGTAAAGGAGAGTTCTACACACCAAAGTGTATTGTAAACCTGATTGCCGAAATGCTTGAGCCTTACGATGGAATACTTTATGACCCTTGTTGCGGTTCGGGCGGTATGTTTGTGCAGTCCATCAAGTTCGTAGAAGCACATAGCGGTAATAAAAAGAAAGTGTCTATTTACGGTCAGGAATACACAAATACCACTTTCAAACTGGCAAAAATGAATTTGGCTATCCGTGGTATTTCTGCAAATCTTGGAGAGATGGCAGCCAATACATTTACCAACGACCAACACAAAGACCTTAAAGCAGATTTCATTATGGCAAATCCACCTTTCAATCAGAAGCAGTGGAGAGCCGAAAATGAGCTTGTAGATGACCCTCGTTGGAACGGCTATGAAGTTCCGCCGACAAGTAATGCAAACTATGGTTGGATACTGAATATTGTTTCCAAACTCTCTCAAAACGGTGTGGCAGGTTTCCTGCTTGCCAATGGTGCATTATCTGATGATGGTACAGAGCTGAAAATCAGACAGCAGCTTATAGAAAATCATTTGGTAGAAGCAATCATTATTCTTCCGAGAAACCTTTTCTATACCACAGACATCAGCGTTACCCTTTGGGTACTCAATAAGAATAAAAAGGCTCGTGTTGTTGAACAGAATGGAAAGCTAAAACGCTATCGTAATCGAGAAGATGAAATACTCTTTATGGATTTACGACAGATGGGCAGTCCTTATGAGAAGAAGTACATTGAATTGACAGAGGAAGATAGAGCCAAAGTTACAAGTGTATATCATAACTGGCAGCAGGAAGGCTATGAGGAAACTTATGAGAATGTACCGGAATTTTGCTATTCTGCTTCTTTTGATGAAGTAAAGGAAAAAGGATTTACTCTTGTACCGAGCAGATATATTGAGTTTGTCAACCGTGATGAGAACATCGACTTTGATACCAAAATGAAATCATTGCAGGGAGAACTCAAGGAACTTCTAGTTCAAGAGGAAAAATCCAAAGCAGATTTGCTTGCTGTATTTAAGGAGTTGGGATATGAAATCAAATTATGATATTTTAGGAAACCATATCCGACTGATTGATGCTCGGAACAGAGAAAGCATAACGGACAGAGTTTTGGGAATTAACATAGACAAGTTCTTTATGCCATCGGTTGCAAATGTCATTGGTACGGATTTGAGTAAATACAAACTGATAACAAAAGGAAAGTTTGCGTGTAATCCAATGCACGTTGGTCGTGATGAACGACTTCCGGTTGCATTGTATGATGAGGAAGAACCTGCTATTGTTTCTCCGGCATATTTTATGTTTGAGGTAATAGATAATAGCATTTTGAATGAAGATTACCTGATGATGTGGTTTCGCAGACCGGAATTTGACCGTATTTGTTGGCTGCATACTGACGGAAGTGTTCGTGGTGGGATTACTTGGGACGATATTTGTAGATTGGAATTGCCTATTCCGCCTATTGAAAAACAGTTTGAAATAGTGAACAGTTATAAGGCTATTACGGAGAGAATTGCTTTAAAACAGAAGATAAATGATAATTTAGAAGCACAAGCAAATGCTATATTTTCATCATCAGCACCAGATTTTACAGATTTACAACCAATCCATAACTTTGGAACGGTTATTACTGGAAAAACACCACCAACATCAGTTGCTGAATATTATGGTAATGATATTCCGTTTATAAAAACACCGGATATGCACGGAAATGTATATATTACCAGTTCTGAATGTTCACTTTCAAAAGCGGGAGCTGATAGTCAGAAAAATAAATATATTCCTGAAAATACGGTTGTTGTTGCTTGCATTGGTGCAAATGCTGGTGAGGTGGCATTAACATCATATATTGCACAAACAAACCAACAGATAAATGCGATAATTTCAAAATATCCGTGTTTCTTATATTTTTCGATAAAAGCTCATACCGTAGAATTAAGAACATTAGGCGAGGGAAGCTCAACAATGATAAACATTAACAAAACATCTTTTGAAAATTATGAGATTCCAACACCTTCAGATAATACATTGCAGCAACTTGAACATAAGCTAAATATAATATTTTCAGCAATACTTCATAATTTGCAGGAAATAGATAGGCTTAATGAAACAAAGGACTTGTTGGTAACCCAGTTAAGCCGCTAAATTATCATTTACAATAGAACTCCCATCAGTGGCGGGAGTTAAAACAAGGGACTGCCACTGGTAGTCGTTCTCTTAAAAAACAAAAGGAGAATTGACTATGAAACAGAACCTAATCACAGATGTTATTCAAGGAATGTTACCTTACTTGAATAACGCACAGACAGAAAGATTGCAAGAGGTATTACAACATACACTTTTTGATTATGAGGTAACAAAGACGGAAAAAGATAAGGAACTTTCAGAACAGAATTTAGTAGAGTCTTTCTTATCGGCAAAGCGTATTGAAGGCTGTTCTGAGAAAACCTTGAAATACTATAATGCAACGATACAGTCAATGCTTGATGGCATTGGAAAAGGAATTAAATACATTGTAACCGATGATATTCGTTGTTATTTGACCGAGTATCAGGCTAAGAAAAAATCCAGTAAAGTTACGATAGATAATATAAGACGAATACTTTCCAGTTTTTTCTCTTGGCTTGAGGACGAGGATTATATTTTGAAAAGTCCAGTCAGGCGAATACATAAGGTTAAGACCGGAACGAACATCAAGGAAACTTATTCAGATGAAGCACTTGAATTGATGAGGGATAATTGCTCGGAACTTAGGGACTTGGCAATGATTGATATGCTTGCTTCAACGGGTATGCGTGTCGGAGAAATGGTGTTGCTAAATCGTGAGGATATAGATTTTAACGAAAGAGAATGTGTTGTTTTCGGCAAAGGTGATAAGGAACGAATAGTATATTTTGATGCAAGAACAAAAATACATTTGCAGAATTACTTAAATAGCCGAAAGGACGATAATCCGGCACTTTTTGTATCATTACAATCGCCGTATAATCGAATGAATATCGGTGGTATTGAAGTGCGATTACGACAGCTTGGAAAGCGCTTGGGACTGAATAAGGTACACCCTCATAAATTCAGGCGAACGCTTGCGACAATGGCGATAGACAAAGGAATGCCAATAGAGCAGCTTCAGCAGCTCTTGGGGCATAGAAGAATAGATACGACATTGCAATATGCAATGGTTAAGCAGAGCAATGTGAAAATTGCTCACAGAAAATATATAGGATAAGGCGGAAAAGATATGTATAAAACCATTGAGGAACTTGTAACAAGGGTAGATGAAAGAAATAGTGATGGAACGGTTTCAGAACTGATAGGTGTAAGTATTGATAAATGTTTCATTAAATCTGTTGCAAATACAAATGGAACAGACCTTTCAAAGTATAAGATAATCCGTAAAAATGACTTTGCAGTAAGTTTAATGCAGGTCAGTCGTGATGGAAAAATACCGGTTGCAAGATTAGAGGAATATGAAGAAGCAATAATGTCGCCTGCATATCCTATTTTTAGAGTAAAAGATAAGAATATTATTCTGCCAGATTATTTGGAAATGTGGTTCAAAAGACCAGAATTTGATAGAGAAGCTGCCTTTATTGCGGTTGGTGGTGTGCGTGGTAGTATGCCGTGGGAAGAATTTGCAAAAATGAAATTGCCAGTACCGTCTATCGAAAAACAGCAAAAGATTGTGAATGCATATAAGATTGTTACAGACAGAATTGCATTGAAGCAGAGGATAAATGATAATTTAGCGGCTTAACCGTGATAAAAGCATTTCTTGCAACTTGAAAAGCTGTCTGATTTCATCAGCATTTTTTTCGATAGTAATCATTATAGGATTACAAAAACGTGCAAACTCTTTTTGAATATTCATTGGCGGAACGATGATAGGTACTTGTATCAATTCCGATTGTCGAATACCTGTGACTGTTGTTCCTGTTTTGCGAATATCAATTTGATGTTTTCCAATGGAATCTGTCAACTGAAAATACAACACGGTAGGTTCAATAATTGTTTTATTGGCTCTCATTGCAAATAATCGTTGGCTTAAGCAATATGTAGAAAAATCCGCAAGATAATAAAATTCTCCAAGTGGTGCTTCAGAGGTCATAAGAATATCTTGAGATTGTAATTTCTGCGGCATCCAGCGATTGTATAAATCATTATCAACATGATTAGCTATATCTAAATTCACAAGTTCGTGATTTTTAACTGACTTAGCAGATAATGCAATAATTCCTTCATTACTCCACTCGCTACCAAGTTTGGTAGGCGTCAAACCTCGACGGTCAATGATTGTATCAAGAACATCTCCGAGAGTGGAAAGAGTCCACTCAATCGGATATCTACCAATTTCAGTTTCTTGACAGCATTCAGAGCATTGAACATATCGAATTTTATTAAAAAACATTATTGAAGCGGAAGCACGTAAATTATCATTTAACGGAGGTGGTATGTATGACAACAGCAGAAATAATTCAAATAGTCATTGGAATATTGTCATTAGTGGCAACAACAGCTGTTTCGTTTTTGATATATTGGTTACAAACACGACACGAAAAAGAAATTCAAAAGCTACAAGATGAAAAGGAACAGAAAGAATTAGAAACGAAAGCACGTTTGTTTTTAATTGATAATGAGCCTGAGAGAGATTATTTACCGTGGTGTGTTGTAGCTGCTAATGTGCATCCACTTGAAAGACATTCCAGAAAGATTTATACGGAATATTGCCGTTGTACGGAAGAACTTCAGAATGAAATATTGCATCAAGCAGGATATAAAAGTAATTCAATACAAGGAATTCGTTGGGTACAGAAATGTATAATGGATTTGGAGAAGGATATTGAGCAATATAATTTAGGTAGAGATTACCTGTATGATGGAGCAAAGTATTTTCATAGAAGCTATGAGAGATACCGTGATTTGCAGTGGAATGGTACGCCAAGCGTGTTTGAACCCATAAATAAGAACAATAAATTCAGAAGAACTTTCAATATAAATCAACTCTCTGTCGGAGAATATGTAGATGAGTATTTTTATTACTATATTGACAAGAAAATGGAATTTAATGAAGATGTGCCTATTCCACCAATGGATTATGTATGGAATTCTCAAAATCTTGCAAATTGCGAAGAAGAAAAAGTGTGTATGTGGTTAATGGAATTGATTGAAGATATTGCTATTGTAATAAGAAATAGGAAACCTGATGAAGAAATAAATCAAAAACCATTGGAATATACAGATGCACAAGCTGAAACATTTGAGGATAAGTATTATGAGGTAATACAACAGCTTTATAATACTTACTATGTGAGTGCTGACGAAAATAAGAGAAAAAGAAAGAAATGCTAACGCAAAAGGAGTGAACGCAATGGCAAATTTTAATGAACACGCATTGGAAATGTCAATAATGGAGTTGTTCAAAGACGAGGGATACACCTATGTCAGCGGCGACCAGATACACAGAGAAAGGACGGAGGTTCTGCTTACGGACGACCTGAAGCAATACCTTTATAATCGCTATGCGAAAGACGGTATCACACCGAGTGAGGTGGATAGTGTCATTCTAATGCTGCGTAATATTTCCGGTACGATTTATGAAGCAAATAAAGCTGTATTCAAGTTGCTTTGCGATGGCTTTATTCTTAACCGTGAGGATAGAACGCAGAAAGACCTCTATATTGAACTTATTGATTTCGACACTCCCGAAAACAATATCTTCAAAGTGGTTAATCAGTTTGAAATTGAAGGCGTAAATAATCAGTTGCGTATTCCTGATGGTATTGTATTCGTAAATGGTATTCCTGTTGTTGTTCTTGAATTTAAGAGTGCGGTACAAGAAAATACGACTATAATGGACGCATATAAGCAGCTTACAATCCGTTACCGTAGAGATATTCCGGAGATTTTCAAATACAATGCGTTTGTTGTTATCAGTGACGGAGCAAACAATAAATACGGTTCTTTCTTCAGCCCGTATGATTTCTTCTATGCGTGGAGAAAGATAAACTCAGACGATAAAGAACTGGACGGTATCAATTCTCTTGTAACAATGATAAAGGGACTTTTCCGAAAAGACCGTTTACTTGAAGTTATCAAAGATTTTATTTATTTTCCGGATAACTCAGATAAGGATTTGAAGATAGTGTGCCGTTATCCACAGTTCTTTGCGGCAAATAAATTGTATGAGAATATCAAGGCTCATCTTCGCCCTGAAGGAGATGGTAAAGGTGGTACATACTTCGGAGCGACAGGGTGCGGCAAGAGTTATACAATGCTTTTCCTTACCCGTATGCTGATGAAAAGCAAATACTTTTCTTCCCCGACTATTCTCATTATTACAGACAGAACAGACCTTGACGACCAGCTTTCCAAACAGTTTGTAGGTTCAAAGAAATATATCGGAGATGAAACTGTTGTAAGCATTGAATCCCGTGAGAAACTTCGTGAGGAGCTTCAAGGACGAGAGAGTGGCGGTGTTTATCTGACTACCATTCAGAAATTTACAGAGGATTTGCAGCTTCTTACAGACAGAACGAACGTTATTTGTATTTCTGATGAAGCACACAGAAGCCAAATCAATCTCGACCAGAAGGTTAAGATTACAGATTCCGGCGTTCAGAAAACCTATGGCTTTGCCAAGTATCTGCACGACTCTTTACCAAATGCAACTTATGTAGGATTTACTGGAACTCCGGTTGATGGAACAATCGAAGTCTTTGGCGGTGTTGTAGACGCATATACAATGACGGAAGCTGTTAAGGACGGTATTACAGTTAACCTTGTTTACGATGGTCGTGCAGCTAAAGTTATGCTTAATCAGGACAAGGTAAGACAGATTGAAGAATATTATGCACAGTGTGAGCTTGAGGGGGCAAATGAACATCAAGTAGAAGAAAGCCAGAAAGCAGTTGCCAAAATGGAAGTTATTATTGGCGACCCTGACAGACTTCGTGCTGTTGCGGAGGACTTTATCAAGCATTATGAAACCCGTGTGGCAGAAGGTGCAACCGTAGCAGGCAAAGCAATGTTTGTATGTTCCAACCGAAACATAGCATACGATTTCTATAAGATAGTAAAGGAACTCAGACCGGAATGGACAGAAAAGAAGATTTGTGATGACGGTGTTGTTCTGAGTGAGAAAGATAAAAAAGAGTTGAAGCCAATGGAAAAAATCAAGTTGGTTATGACTCGTAATAAAGATGATGAAAAAGACCTCTTTGATATGCTTGGCACAAAAGAGGATAGGAAAGAATTTGACCGTCAGTTTAAAAATCCGAAGTCAAACTTTAAGATTGCCATTGTTGTAGATATGTGGCTGACTGGTTTTGATGTGCCGGAGCTTGATACGATTTACATTGATAAGCCTATTCAGCAGCATACCCTTATTCAGACGATTTCCCGTGTAAATCGTGTATGCGAGGGCAAGGATAAAGGCTTGATTGTTGACTACATAGGTATCAAAAAAAACATGAACACTGCCCTCAAGAAATATACGAATTTTGAGAGCGAAGAATTTGAAGGTGTGGAGCAGTCTATCACGATTGTAAAAGACCAGTTAGAAGTTCTTGGTCAGATGTTCCACAACTTTAACAGTAGTGATTTCTTCAACGGTTCTCCTACTGAACAGCTTGCCTGCCTGAATCGTGCAGTTGAGTATGTGCAGTTGTCTGAAGAACTGGAAAGAAGATTTATGGCAGCAGTCAAGAGAATGAAGCAGGCATTTAATCTTTGTAGTTCAAGTGAGAAATTCTCTGATGAAGATAAGGATTATATCCATTTTTATTGTGCTGTCCGTTCTATCCTTTTCAAGTTGACAAAAGGCGATGCACCGGATATTGAGCAGATGAACGCTCGTGTCCGCAAAATGCTTGAGGGTGCAATTCAGTCTGATGGCATTGAGGAATTATTTGAAACCGGAAAGCATATATCGGTGGACATTTTCAGCGATGAGTATATGGATAAGATAAATGCTATTCAGTTGCCGAATACGAAAATCAAGATACTTCAAAGACTTCTTTCTCAGGCGATTGACGAGTTTAAGAAAGTCAATAAGATTATGGGTGTGGAATTTGCAGACAGACTCAAGAAAGTTGTTGATGAGTATAATAACCGTCGTCGTGATGAAGCGTATGCCAACGAAGTCCTTGATGATGTTGCGGAGCAGCTTGCACAGTTGTTGTCTGAACTGAAAACAGAAAAGAACTCCTTCAAGAATATGGGTATAGATTATGAAGAAAAAGCTTTCTATGATATTTTGAAAGCAGTTTCCAAGAAGTTTGAGTTTGAATATCCGGACGATAAAATGATTGAACTATCCAAGAGGATAAAGTTGATTGTTGATGATAAGTCACGCTATACCGATTGGTCTGCCCGTGATGATATTAAGGCAAACTTGCAAGTGGATTTGATATTGCTGCTTGATGAGTTCGGCTATCCGCCAGTAACCATTGATGATGTTTACAAGGAAGTTCTTGAGCAGGCAGAGAATTTCAAGAAGTATGCACAGTAAATGAGAGGTGTAAATGTAAATATGTTTTATGACGATTTAAATACAGAAGAACAAGTATCATACCTTATTAAACCAATCCTTCAAGTCCTTCAGGAAGCAGGTGGACAGTTAGAGCGTTCTGAAATTAGAGACAGAATTAGTGAGTTAGATGAGCATATTGCTGAATTTGAACAGAAACTATATACATCTAATAAAACAGGAAATCAGTACAAAAAATTTGATTTTAAGTTTAATTTTGCTATTAAAGAGCTTAGTTATGTCGGACTCATATCTTATGTGAAATTCAATCCAAAGATTACACTTACTCAAGATGGAGCAAATGTAGATTTAACAGATTTTGATGTTAAGACAGAAGTAAGGGATAAGGCTCGAAGCTATTGGGAGGAACATTCGACTAAGAACAAATCGAAAAACAAGCCAGTAGAAACACTGGAGGTTGAAGACGAGGAGAATGAATCCACAGATGACGAATTGTTAGATGATTTCAAGGTAAAACTTCAGAGTGCAATCGCTAATATGTCTCCAGCAAAGTTTGAACAATTTTCACGAGCACTTCTTACAAAGATGGGAGTGGAGTTTACCAACAAAGGCGTTCAGGTGTCAAATGATGGTGGCATTGATGGTTATGGATATCACGTAGATGCCGATGATTTTAGAACAACCAGAGTGGTTATTCAGTGTAAAAGATTTAATTCAAATCCAGTGAGTGAGCCGGATATCAATCAATTTCTTGGGGCGATGAACAAATATCAAGCCGATTATGGAGTATTTATTACTAATAGCCGATTTACCAATAAGGCAAGAGAGGCTGCGAGAGAAGGTACGCCGATAACACTGATTGACGGAAATGATTTAATCAGACTGGTTATTAAATATGAATTGTATATAACACCAGTCACAACATATGTATTGGATGGTTTTTATACCGAGGATTGACACTAACGATAGCATAATTTACTCAAAGGATTTTTAAAAGGGGGCATAGAATGATGGCAAAGCAAAAGACCTATATCGCAATCGACCTTAAATCATTCTATGCTTCTGTGGAGTGTAAAGAACGAAATCGTGACCCATTGACAACAAATCTTGTGGTTGCAGATAAGAGCAGGACAGAGAAAACCATCTGCCTTGCGGTATCTCCGTCATTAAAAAGTTATGGGATACCCGGCAGACCACGCTTGTTTGAAGTCGTGCAAAAGGTAAAAGAAGCTAATAATACCCGAAGGTGGAAAGCACTAAATCGTACATTTACTGGTTCGTCTGATGACAGTACAGAATTAAATGCGAATCCGGCATTGGAGATTGATTATATCGTTGCACCACCTCGTATGGCATACTATCTGGAATATAGTACCAAGATTTACAGTGTTTACTTGAAATACATTGCTCCGGAAGATATTTTCCCGTACTCGATTGATGAAGTATTCATAGATGCAACCAATTATCTGAATACCTATCAGATGACTGCAAGGGAACTTGCCATGACGATGATACAGGATGTTTTGAAAACAACAGGAATTACGGCAACAGCCGGAATCGGCACGAATATGTACTTGTGTAAGATTGCAATGGATATCGTGGCAAAGCATATTGAGCCGGACAAGGACGGTGTGCGAATTGCCGAATTGGATGAAATGTCTTACCGCAGACAGCTATGGAATCATAGACCGCTTACAGATTTCTGGAGAGTTGGTAAAGGCTATGCAAAGAAACTGGAAGAACATGGACTTTTTACTATGGGAGATATTGCAAGGTGTTCCATCGGAAAGTCGAATGAACTGTATAACGAAGAACTGCTCTACAAGCTGTTTGGAATCAATGCGGAATTGCTAATTGACCATGCTTGGGGATATGAACCTTGTACGATGGAGCAGGTCAAAGCCTATAAGCCGGAAACCAATAGTGTATGTTCAGGACAGGTACTTCACTGCCCGTATGATTACGAAAAGGCAAAGTTGATTGTAAAAGAAATGACCGACCAAATGGTGCTTGATTTGGTGGATAAAGGATTTGTAACTGACCAGCTTGTGTTGACAATCGGCTATGATATTGAGAATTTAAGTAATCCGAACCTAAAATATCAATACAAAGGCGAGGTTACGATTGACCGATATGGACGCAAAGTTCCAAAGCACGCACACGGAACAGCGAATCTTGAGAAAAAGACTTCCTCTACTCGATTGATTACCAACGCCGTGATGGACTTGTATGACAGGATAGTTGACGAGCATTTGCTTGTACGCAGAATAACAATCACAGCGAATAAACTTGTTGATGAAAAATCCGTCAAGCAGGAAGATGAATACCAGCAACTCGACCTCTTTACCGATTACGAAGCACAGAGGAAGAAGCAGGCGGAGGAAGAAGAAAAATTAGAACGGGAAAGGCGTATGCAAGAAGCAATGCTGAGTATCAAAAAGAAGTTTGGCAAGAATGCTGTGTTGAAGGGAATGAACCTTGAAGAAGGTGCAACCGCCAAAGACCGAAACGAGCAAATCGGCGGTCATAAGGCTTAAATAAACTGAAATTTGAGGAATAAAATATGGGCATATTAGAAATAGTTTTTAATTCAAGAAAATTTGATTTGAATGATGATGTTCTGATGGGATTTGATAATTACTTTGATAAAAAAAGTAAGGATTATAATAGTTTTTGTTTAGACGAAGAAGATATTAATCCTTTACAAAACTTTGTAGCACAGATTAAGTCTGCTGACTCAGATAGTGTAATTTATGTATCTACTTATGGCTATGAAATCACAAATAGTAAAGGAGAAAAATCAACATACGCCGATGCTCTTTGGATTGACACAGTTTTACCTATTTCCCAAATAGAGAGATATATTGAAAAAAGTGGTGTTGCTGAACCAAGTAATATTTCTTTTGTTGGAGATAGTGATGAATGTGGAAACTATAAAGTATGGATTATAGCTCAGGAAGAGAATAATCCTCATATTATAGAGCTGACTGACCGCAAGAAGATAGACCATATGATAATATTATATTGGGATTGATAAGTTATAAAATTCAAGTTTGAAAGGAGTGTTAAATATGAAATTCCCATTTTATGATGCACCAAATACAGCTACAATAACCTGTTGCCACATATTAGAGAATGGAGAACCTATTTTGTATGTATCACATGATGAAGATGATGGAATGTGGCAATTTCTATGTGGAAAAGCACATGAAACAGACGAAGCAAAGTTAGTATCCTTAAAATCAGTATTCGACTTAGATAATTCTGTTGGTATTCTAAAGGATATGCCTTGCGGTTACTATGCTGAAAGAAAAGCTCAAGATGATGAATGGAGTGTTAGAAAACGGTAACTATCAGCTCGGTCAATTCAAGTTTGGAGAATTGAGAAAATCGGAAGTTATGGAGGTACTTTATGAACGAGAGAGAAAAAATTATCCGCTTATGGTTTGATATGTGGATTAAGAAAGCAGATTTAGGAATTGACAATATTTTTACAGATGATGTTGTATATACTGAGAGTTGGAGTCCTAAATATGAAAACCGCAAAACGGTAAAGCACTGGTTTGACGAATGGAATACACGCGGAAGTGTTCTTGTCTGGGAGATTAAGCAATTTTTTCATCAAGGCAATCAAACAATCGTGGAGTGGTATTTTAAAAGCAAAATGAATAATGGAAATGTTGAAGAATTTGACGGAATATCTTTAATTGTATGGACACAGGATAACAAAATAAAATCATTAAAAGAGTTTGGTTGCAATCTTCATAATTACAATCCATATCGAGATAGTGATATTCCCGTATTTCGAGAAGAAAAAGCAAATTGGTTTTGAGAGGACTATAAATTCAAGTTTGTCGAGCAAAGGAGGTGCTGTAACAGATGGATGAACATTCCTATGACGATATAATCAATCTGCCGAATCCGACATCGAAGAACCATCCTCGTATGTCACTTCACGACAGAGCAGCACAGTTTGCACCTTTTGCGGCACTTACAGGACACGATGCAGCCATTAAAGAGACTGCAAGGCTAACAGATGAACGGTTAGAGTTAAGCGATGAAGTCATTATGAAATTAAATGACCAATTAAATATGATTAGAGATAATATCGGCACAGAACAGGAAATATCAATAACTTATTTCGTGCCTGATGATAAAAAATCCGGAGGAGCATATCTCACGCATTCCGGCATAGTGAAAAAGATTGATGAATTTGAACGCAAACTGATTATGCAGGATGAAACAGTAATTCCGACTGAACAAATCAGCGTGATACAGGGAGAAATGTTCAAAGGACTATATGAGTAATAGCTTGGAAAGGGCAAACAATGGAAACAAAGCCGAGAATATTATACTTAAAGAAAATATTAGAGGAACGAACGGACGAGGAACATCCGCTTTCGACGACGCAGCTAATCAATATATTGAATGATGAATACGGAATATCTGCACATAGAACGACGGTCACAAAAGATATTGCTGCACTTCAGGAGTTTGGAATGGATATTGTTACTATCCATTCTACTCAGAGCAAATATTTTGTAGCCAGCCGTAAGTTTGAATTGCCGGAACTGAAACTGCTGATAGATGCAGTGGAGTCATCGAAGTTCATTACAAAGAAGAAAAGCGAAACTCTGATTGAGAAGATACATACGATGACCAGTCCGGGGCAGGTGGCAAAGCTGAAGCGTAATAACTATGTGGTCAATCGCATTAAGCCGGATAATGAGCAGATATATTACATTATTGACGCTATAAACGACGCCATCAATGCAGGCAAGCAGATTTCTTTTCAGTATTATGATTATACTGGATTAAAGAAAAAGGTTCTGAAGAACAAGGGCGAAGTGTATAAGCTCAGTCCGTATAAACTTCTCTGGTGTGGGGACTATTATTATGTTCTCGGATATTCTGAGAAGAAAAGTAAGGTTATCAATTTCAGAGTAGACCGTATTGCTTCAAAACCTGAGATATTGGATAAGGACATTATTCCTATGCCTGATGATTTTGATATTGAAAATTACACAAAGGAAGTTTTCTTTATGTTCTCAGGCGAGAAAGTTCTTGTGGATTTACGGTGTGATAACAGTCTGATGAAAACAATGGTTGACCGTTTCGGAGAAGATGTGACAACCCTTGCGTATGATATGACGTCTTTCAGGGTACAGACCGAAGTATCAGCCAGCCCTACCTTTTTCGGTTGGGTGTTTGGCTTTAATGGAAAAGTACAGATACTTGCACCGGAAAGTGTGAAAGAACAGTACAGACAGATGATTGCAAAAGCCGATGAGGATATGCAAGAGAGTGAGTAGTGATTCGTAAATGATTTAGAATTTGTGTGAAAAATCAATTATTATGAATATGAAAATGATATGTTTTTAAATTGTGCAGACGGTCTGCACAATTAGGAAGGAGTCAATATGCTTACACCGTCAAATCAATATTTGCAGGCAGTAGAAGAAATAAATGATTATGTCAATCAGGCTAAATGCAGAGCTTCTGTCAGTGTAAATAGTGAGATAATGAAAACAAATATATTTATTGGAAATGTTATTATCCGCAATTCTGAGTGGGGAAATAAATTTGTGGAAAATCTGTCTAAGGATATGAAGATGAGATTTCCAAGTGCAAAAGGTTATTCTGTCAGAAATTTAAAATATATGAAGAAATTTGCACAGATTTTTACGGAAGATGATGTAGATGAGTACGGATTGGGAAGAATTACTTGGAGTCATCATCAGATATTGATGAGTAAAGTGTCAAATCGAGAAGAATATATATGGTATCTGGAAAAAACTTTGGAACATAAGTGGTCAGTTGATGATTTGACTTCCCAAGTTAAGAGTCAATTATATGAGCGACAGGCGGTTGCTAACAAAATATCAAATTTTGAAAGACGATTACCGGCTGAACAAAAGGATATGGTAGTAAGCACAATGAAAGACCCATATATGTTTGATTTCATCAATTATACGGAAGAAATGTTGGAAACAGATATAGAAAATGAACTTGTAAAAAATGTTACTTCTCTACTGATGGAATTAGGCACTGGTTTTGCTTTTATGGGACAGCAGTATCATCTTGAAGTTGGAGGAAAAGATTTTTATATAGACCTTCTGTTTTATAACACAAAGCTTAGATGTTATGTAGCAATAGACCTTAAAACTGGCGAGTTTAAGCCAGAACAGGCAGGAAAGATGAATTTTTATTTATCTGCTTTAGACGATTTAGTGAAAGCTCCAGAGGATAATCCATCAGTGGGACTTATTTTGTGCAGAGATGAAAATAGAACAATTGCAGAGTATGCATTGAGAGATATGTCAAAACCGATTGGTGTCAGTGAATATCACTTATGCACGGATTTACCGTTAGATTTGAAAAATGCATTACCTGCCGTAGAAGATATTAGAAGTAGAATTGATATGAAAAAGTAATTTGTGCAGACCGTCTGCACAAATTGCAAATTTAAATTGCATTGAACAAAAAGCCTTTATGGGCGGAAATTTTCAATGGAATAAAAATGACAGATATGTTGTATCAGTGTTATTGGCTGAAGGATAATACATAGTAAAAGTGTTCTTAGAGATTTTGGACTCCGTGAATCCAAAATCTATACGGCTGTTATTGAAGATTTATATATTGCTTAGATTGTTGCCACAGTGAGGCAACAATCTAATTGTGCAGACGGTCTGCACAAATTGCAGGATAAAAGTTCATTGAACAAAAAAGCCTTTATAGGCTGTAATTTTCAATGAAAACAAAAACTTTACTTTTAACATTGACTAAGTTAAAAAGAAATAAATTGAGTTAAAAGGTGCAGAGGTGTTAGCAAATTGCGACACCTCTTTTCTTTTGCGAAAAACCTACTTGAAAATTTCTTCGTATCAGGTATAATAAAACTATCGAAAGCAAACTGCTTCCGATAGAAATGAAAGCGAGGTGCAGGTATGAGAAGCAAGAGTCCTGAACTTATGAGTGAGATAAAAAAGTATATCGAGGATTATTACCTGCAAAACAGACAATCCCCATCAACTACAAAGATTGCTGAAGCAGTTGGAATTGCCAGAGGTACAGCATATAAATACTTAGTAGAGATGGCTGAGAAGAATATGATTGAGTACGATGGGCAGGAGATTAGTACCAATGTGACCCGTAAGTACAGTGGCGAACAGACACAGACACCGATTGTAGGTTCTATTCCCTGTGGCAGTCCTCAGTATGAAGAAGAAAATATTGAGGAATATGTATCACTTCCTACTGCTATTTTCGGCAAAGGAGATTTCTTCATATTAAGAGCGAGTGGTCAGTCTATGATTGAAGCAGGGATTGATGACGGCGACCTTGTGGTTGTCAAAAAGCAGGTAGAAGCCAACGAGGGCGATATAGTAGTTGCCCTTGTGGATAATCAGAATACATTGAAACGCTACTTCCGAGATGATGAGAATAAGAAAATCATTCTCCATCCGGAAAATAAGAAGATGAAAGACATCATTGTAGATGAGTGCTGCATTCAGGGTGTGGCTTGTCACATCATCAAAGAACTATAACAGAGGACAGACGAATGAGAACACTTGAAGGAATTCGCTATCTAATCAATTTGGATAGTGCGGAAATACAACAGAACTTTGCCGGAGGAGTTGCACCGCCGGACAAGGTGGAGTCGGAGGTGGACACAACTTGAGTATTTATATGTCAAGAGCCGAGTTGGAAGAAATCAGCGAAGGCTTGATAACAGCTTATGCTAATAAGTTTAGCAATCGAGTGATTCAATCCATCGACATAGAACATTTCATTACAGAATTTCTTATGTTACGAATTGAATACGCTTCTTTCGCAGAAGATGATGCAGGCAGGATTGGTTTTCTGGCAGATGGAGCAACACCACTGCTGATACATCAGGACGGAAAAATTATTCCCTTTGTTTTCCCGAAAGATACCATCGTACTTGATAAATTTCTTCTTGCCGAAAAGGAGCAGGGACGTCGCAGGTTTACAATGGCACACGAAGCGTCACATCATATCTTGAGTAAGATGTATGCAATGCCGAGTGAAGGACGCTTTCATGCAGAGTATGACAGTGAGCGTAGTTATTCCAAAGAGGAACTGGCTCAGATGTTTGCGTCTGTTGAGTGGCAGGCAGATACAATGGGAGCTTCGCTTCTTATGCCGAGAAGAATTATTGAAAATGCCTTGGCGAAATATAATCAGTCAAATCCGATAAGAGTTTATGGCGATAATACCATTACTTCAAAGGATAAAGCAGTTATCCGCAGAATGGCAGCTTATATCGGAGTATCTTATACAGCCTTGGTTATCAGATTGAGAGATATGGGGCTATTTGAGTATCACAATATCCTTGAGTACATTTCCAATGAGTTAAATCTGGGAGGTGTTTCTCAATGAGGTTACAGACTCAGGTAGCACCTGAAATACAAAAGAGATTGCTTCTGTCAAGAGTGGAAGCTGAAAGTCTGAAAGAGCGTGATATTCTCTGCCCGACTTGTGGGTTCAGGATACAAAGAGTTTTTTCAGACGCAACCGGACATTTGAGTGTGAAGTGTCAGAAATGCAAGAATGTCCATATCTTAAATCTCGCTTACTTCCGCAGAATCCGTAGGAACGGATATGTCAGGAATTGCAGGCGATGAAGATTACAAGTAAATATTGAAACGATTTCTAATCGAGTAAGCGGAGATAAGCAATTTATTTGCTAAACTACCAAGCACCGTACGAAGCCGGATAAGTGAAGAATAGAAGTATTCTTTGCTGTCCAGATTCGACGGTGTTTTTTTGTTGCTGTTTTATTCGATTATGCTTCGTGCAGTATTAGGTCTTTTCCCTTACTTGGGAAAGGACTTTTATGTTTTATAACGTATGGCAGTGCCAGATAGCTGAGTACCCGTAATCTCCGAATTTTGAAACTTATCAATTTTTCAAAATTCAAAGGAGATTACGGAAATGAAAAACAAACTTACATTAACAGAACAAGAAGAATTATTTGTAAAGGATTGTAAACTGATAAATCTTAAATACGAATATAACGGTTATACCGGAGCTGAAAGATGGGCGATTATTACGGAATTATCGGTAAAAGAGCTTTGGGAGAAGTATCCCCTTGTTATAGAAAGATATTCTCCGTTTGTACATCTTTCCATTGCACAGGGAGAGGTAATTGACGATGCAAACCGAAATGAGGACAAGTATGCAAAGAGAAGCAGTCGTACACTTGACTGCTATGGATACGACGATGAAATGTCCTCACAGTTCCATAAAGAACTTGCCATTATGTTTGACGACCCATTTGAAAGAGCAGAGGAAGAAAGGCTTGAACTGGAAAGAGAAGAATTGCGTCAGTGTGAAATCAGGAAAGCAAGGATAGCACTTTCAATGTTGCAGCCACTTCAAAGGGAACGACTTATGAAGAATGTGTGCTGCGGTCTGAGTTCCAGAGCGATTGCAAAGCAGGAGGGTGTATATTACAGCTCCGTAGATAAGTCTATTGCAGCGGCAAAGAAAAACTTTATCAAATTTTATGAAAATCTCTGATTTTGGGTGTGCATTTCAGCACCCTTTGTCCAAATGAGTGAAGGGGTTATTTCATTCCGGATACGAATGACACTTTAAAAATTTGATTCTTGTGAGGTTATGTATATGAAAGAAAAAATGATTTGTCGTGGGGATTTATTCTACTATGACTTTGGAGATAACAGTGGTTCAGTACAAAGCGGAGAACGTCCGGTGCTTGTCGTTCAGGCAGACGATTATAACCAGAATGCTCCAACGATTATTGTTGCAGCGGTTACAAGTGTAATCAAGAAAAGATATTTGCCATCACACATTATTCTCGGCGAGGAGTTTGGACTGAAGAAACCGTCAATGGTTCTTCTGGAGCAGATACGGACAGTCAATAGAGAGGATTTGCGTGAATACATAGGTACGGTAGATGACGATAAACTTTTCAGGCAGATAAACGCAACTTTGAAAAAGACTTTTGGACTTTGGGTTTACAAGCCGGAGGGGAAAGAAAATATTCGTTGTCTATGCCCGAAGTGCCTGAATGATTACATCCACAATCCGGACTATATTGTAAGGCGACTTGACCCATTTGCGAAGCGAAAAGACAGATGTGATAAGTGTGATGGGGATGGTTGGGATTATGTTGTTACCGACAGATATTCATCCAAGAAAGAAAAGAGGGGGAGCAATGACAGAAAATAAAATCATTATTCCTATCTGGAAGAAGTCCAATCTTACAGTAGAAGAAGCCGCAGCTTATTGTGGTATTGGCTCAAGAAAATTAAGAGAAATGTCCGACTCGGAGTTTTGCCCTTTTGTTCTTTGGAATGGAAGTAAGCGACTGATTAAAAGAAGAAAACTGGACGAATATCTTGATAATGCGTATTCGATATAGCTGATTTGTAAAGTGTGCGATGGGTCGGTTCGCATGATAGGCTCATCGCTCATTTTAAATTATCATAAGGGCAGAAAAAAACAAGGAGGTGCTTCCGTAATGGCAGATACAGAAAAGATTATCCGAAAAAAATATGATGTGCCGATATGGCATAAGTCTAATTTGACGATTGATGAAGCAGTTGAATATTCTGGCATAGGTAGAGAAAGACTGAGAAAACTAACAAGCCAAGAAGAATGCCCATTTGTTCTTCATATAGGAAATCGTCGAATGATTAAGAGGAGGATTTTTGATGAATACATTGAAAAACTTACTTTCCTTGAATGATGATGAACGCTTACTTGCCGAAGTAAGAACATATCAGGAAAAACTCATAAGCAATGCTGAAGAACCGATATGGGAAAGAAAGTGGCTGACAATCGAAGAAGCCGCAGCATATTCTGGTATAGGAAGAACGAAGTTGCGTGAGTTGTCTAATCAAGCAGGTTGTCCCTTTGCAATATGGATAGGCAATAAAATCCATATTGTGAGGGAACGACTGGACAAATATATAGATAAGCAGTTTAGAATTTAGGAGGATACAATGGCGACAAAAAGAAAAGATAAATCAAGGGTTGTTCTGAAAACCGGAGAGGTTCAGAGAAAAGACGGTACTTATCAATTTAGCTGGCAGGACAGCCAGATGAAAAGAAGATTTGTTTACGCAAGAACTTTAGATGACCTGAGAGAAAAAGAAAAGCGTATTCAGAAAGATAAATGTGATGGTATTAAGACCGAAGCACGATACACAACCATTGATGAATTATTTGACCTTTGGGCAAATATGAAAAGAGGGCTGAAGAATAATACCTTTGAAAATTACAAATATATGTACAATACTTTTGTGCGACCAGTGATTGGAAGTAAAAGAATATCAACGCTGAAGAAATCGGATATTAAGAAATACTACAATTATCTTGTTGATGAAAGAAATTTGAAGCCTTCAACGATTGATAATATACATACGGTTCTTCATCAGGTTTTACAGATTGCTGTCGATGATGACTTCATCAGAAATAACCCGTCAGATAATGTGTTGAGAGAATTGAAAAAAGCACATTGTTTTCAGTCGGAAAAGCGTAGAGCGTTGACGAAACTTGAGCAGGAGCTATTTCTGAATTTCATGAAAACCCACCCTGTATATGAACATTGGTATCCGGTCTTTGCAGTAATGATAGGAACTGGACTTCGTGTGGGGGAAGTAACTGGATTGAGATGGTGTGATATTGATATGGAAAGTGGAATGATTGATGTTAATCATACTCTTGTATATTATGACCACAGAACTGAGGGGAGTAAAAGTGGCTGTTATTTCAATGTAAATACAACGAAGACTCCGGCGAGTATGAGGCAGGTTCCAATGCTCGGTTTTGTGAAAGAAGCATTTGAACATGAGAAACAGAAGCAGGAAGATTTAGGACTTCATTGCGAGGTCACGATTGACGGATATACAGATTTTATTTTCATCAATCGTTTTGGTCAGGCACAGCACCAAGCCACACTCAACAAAGCAATACGAAGAATTATCCGTGATTGCAATGATGAGCAGTTTTTGCACAGTGATGAACCTGATGTATTACTTCCTCATTTTAGCTGTCACTCGCTTAGACATACATTTACAACAAGAATGTGTGAAGCTGGAGTAAATATAAAGGTCATTCAAGATGCACTCGGACATTCAGATATTTCAACTACACTGAACATCTATGCTGATGTTACAAAAGAAATGAAAGCGGAAGAGTTCAAAGGATTGGATAGCTACTTCAAAGTATAATATTGGATTTCACATACGGAAAGAGAACATACAGAGTGTTGTGTGTTCTTTTTTCTTGTTCTGAAGCAGGAAAAGATAAGGCAGCGTTACTTTGATGTGGATTGACATTGTAAATAAGAGAAGTTATAATTTCTTGTATATGAATATGCTCTTGCATATACTACTATCGCCCTACATCATTTACATCATATTTTACATCATTTGCCCGCAAAGTGACTCAAAGTAGAGCAAAAATATGAAGTATGGGGGATAATTGGAATATGGAGAATTTAATAGTATTAACACCAGCTTGGTCGAGTATGAAAGAACCACAAAAAGGGTCCCGACAATGAAGTCCCTCGGTGATGTAAATAAGAAAAATGATGTAAAAAATCAGGCTGCCGAAGAAATGAAAGCAGAGCCGGAAAAAATTGATTTCTCTAATGTAAAGATTGAGCCTTTATTTGAGGAAGAAGTTGATTTTGATACATTCAGCAAGTCAGATTTCAGAGCTGTAAAGGTTAAAGAGTGTGTTGCAGTACCAAAGTCAAAGAAACTCCTTCAGTTCACTCTTGATGATGGAACAGGCACAGATCGTACGATTTTAAGCGGTATACACGCTTATTACGAGCCGGAAGAACTGGTTGGTAAAACACTGATCGCCATCACAAACCTTCCACCAAGAAAGATGATGGGAATTGAGTCTTGCGGTATGTTATTATCAGCAGTAAATAATCTGAAAGACTCAGAAGATGAAGAACTGCATCTGATCATGGTTGATAACCACATTCCAGCAGGTGCAAAGCTCTATTAAGATGATGTATGGATGTACCGTTTCACTAAAATGACGGGATGTACTTCATTTGGTCAAAACCATATAAAACAGTGATTTACATCAAACTTACATCATTTGATGCAGAAATTTGTGTAGAGCAAGAAAAATCGCATATTTTTAATAATAAATGGGTAGTTCCGATTGGAATTGCCCATTTTTTACATCATATACCGATGTTTGCACAGAAGATGGATAACCGTTAAGATGTTTCTGTCGATACGATATTGTATGAGCTTAAAATCGGAGGAACAAGAAATGTATATGCGGCTGACACCGAGAGAAAAAGAGATGGCGGACATGTTTGAACAAATGAGCAAAGAAGAACAGGAAATTATGATTGAGCTTGCCAAAAGAATGAGGACGGAGGAACCTGAAAAATTATTAAAAGAAATAAAGCAGCGATTGAATATAGATGATGGTGTGTAATTGATAGCTGTATTGCCCTTTGAGAGAGGAAAATCCTTTTTCAAAGGGTTTTTTCTATTTTCAAAGGGGTTTCGCAAACTACAACATCAAGCAAAAACTTCCTATACTTTAAGCACAGAGGAAGTGGAGGTTTTGATATGAATAACAGTTTATCAGTAGTGCATCCGGAATTGATAGTTGAGTGGTCTAAGAAGAATCTGCCACTGACACCAGATGGTATTACATTCGGCTCTAACAAAGTCGTCTGGTGGAAAGGCAGCTGTGGGCATGAATGGCAGACCAGTGTTAAGGCAAGGTCAAAGGGCGAGAAATGCCCGATCTGCTCCGGGGCGAGAGCAGTCGCAGGAATTAACGATCTAAGTACATTGAAGCCGGGATTGGCTTCTGAGTGGTCCAAGAAGAATGAAATCAAACCGACAGAGGTAACCGTAGGTTCTCATAAGAATGTCATCTGGAAGTGCCGACTGGGGCATGAATGGACAGCATCGGTTAAGAGCAGGAGTATCAATGGTTCTGGTTGTCCATACTGTTCCCATAATAAGGTGCTTGTTGGATTTAATGACCTTGCGACAGTGGTTCCAAAAGTTGCAGACGAATGGTCAGAGAAAAATGAGAAGAAGCCAACGGAAGTTACTGCATTTGCTAATCGTAAAGCATGGTGGAAGTGCAGGACCTGTGGTTATGAATGGAATACGCTCATTTCCACACGATCAGGTGGAAGTAAGTGTCCTTGTTGCAGTGGCTATACCTTTATAAAAGGCAGGAATGATTTGAAAACAACACATCCGGAGATTGCTGAAGAATGGTCAGAAAAGAATTATCCGTTACAGCCTGATGAGGTCAATGCAAAGTCGAGAAAAAATGTGTGGTGGCATTGTAAGAAATGTGGCAATGAATGGAAGTCAGTCATCAATGCCCGAATAAAAGGAACTGTTTGTCCGGTATGTGCCGAAAGAGAAGTGCTTGCAGGATACAATGATCTGGCGACAACGGATAAAAATCTACTCAGTGACTGGGATTATGAACAGAACAGAATACAGCCGATAGAAGTATCACGAACTTCTGCTAAACGAGCATGGTGGAAATGCAGACACGGACATTCATGGAGTATGAAGATCAATGAACGGACAATTCTCGGAAAAGGTTGCAGGATATGTGAGCAGGAGTATTTATCAGTGTTTCCGGCTTTTGCCCTCAGTTATTATTCACATATGAAAGGATTGAAAATCGAACTCGGCTCAGACAGAGTTTTAGGGATACCGCTTGATACTTATATTCCATCTGAACAGGTGGCGATTGAAGTGAACAGCGGTTCAGAAGATATGGAAATCTTAAAAGAACATCTCTGTCAGCAAAGAGGAATTAAACGGATCAAGTTGCCTATGAAAACCAATGAAACAGAAATCGCTTATGCTCAGCGTATCAAAGCAGCCTTTCAAAGCGTACATATATTTATTACTTCCGATACGGAAGAAGATGTCGGGACTATCAGAAACGTATTTGAGAACTGGAGGAACAGCCAATGAGAGAAAAGAAATATCATATTTACTTAACAGCCGAAGAACAGAGCAGAGTTATTCAGTCACTTATCCGGCTGAAAAATGAGCTTCTCGAACAAGGCAGATATACTGACGCAGTGGATGATGTTCTCTGCAAGGTATTGGCAGCCAAGAAGAAGCATAATTTATTCATCTAATCAAATTGCCCAGAATATAAGAGGACCGCCTACACCGAAGTGCAAGCGGTCTTTTTTATGGGAATATTATCCATACAAACTGGAATTTATCTTTTCTTATATGTCACCACAACTCCAACCACCGAAGTCAAAAAAACAATCGGTGCGAGTCTTACAAACAAGAATTCAAACCCATGCAGTATTGTTCCTGCCACTGCCAACTCAGGATCATTGTAATTCCAATTCAAATAAAAACTATTCGTAGATGCAAGTGCGATAAATATTACCACTATAACCGCACACAATGAAATAGGAATCCATCGAATCGTTTTTACCTTTGTTATACTTCTTTTTGCAAGCTGCAAATTAATAACTTCTAATTTTTCAGAAAGAATCTTTAAATCATCGGTAGTCGGTTCTGCTACAGGTTCTCCAAGTAATTCACTTACAGTAGTATCCAGTTCATTCGCCAAAATAATCAGCATACTGGAATCTGGAACTGACAAACCGGTTTCCCTTAGTTAAAAATATTACTCTTGTTGATTACTCAACTTTTCCGATAAATCGGTAATATATCTCAATTTCCTGTATTCTTTCGTTATCCTCATTCGTTGTTGCTTCATGTATGAGGATTTTTTCTATCATGGCATTTAATAATGGTGCTGTCAGTTCCTTTGGTACGGAATATTCCTTGATTAACTCAATCCACTTTTCAGCACCTATCATATCCTGTTCCATTTTACTTAGTTCTTCTCTTAGGCTTGTTATCTGCTGTTCCAGTTCTATCTGTTCTTTTTGGTACTTGCTGGACAACATCACAAAATTTCGCTCTGTTATCTTCTCACAGGCTCTATCTTCATACATTTTCGCAAATAAACGGTCAATCTCATTTTGTCTGTTCTCGGCTTTCTTCAATGTACTTGCCTTTTTCTTCTTTTCCCGTATTCGCTCTGCATTGCCGACTTTCTGTATCTTGTTCAATACCTTTTCTTCGTCCTGCTGTACTGCCTTAGCCCAATACTGCAAGCGTTCCAATACGGCTTGATACAGCACATCATAACGAATGTAGTGCATAGAACAATTACCTTTGCCAAACTGCCCGTAGTAACTGCAAGCATAATAACTGTAAGGCGTTTTATTTGCCTTATTCGTTCCAAATCTCATAGACCAGCCACAATCCGCACACTTGACAAGCCCTGCAAAAATCGGCGTTGCCTTTTCCTTTGTCTGTCTGCGTCTTGATTTTATCTGCTCCTGCACACGATAGAACACTTCCTTGTCAATAATCGGCTCGTGAGTGTTTTCTACTCGAAACCATTCACTTTCGGGTTTACGCACTTTCTTTTTACTCTTGAACGATACCGTAGACTGCATATTGTGAACACTGTTTCCGATATAAACCTCACTTTTCAATATCGCCTTGACATGAGCAATCGTCCACTCATAACGCTTACTTTCGGGTTTTCCCTCAAAGATATGTGCAAAAGTACCGTATCTTGTAAAATTTAGCCATGACGCTGTCGGAACTTTTTCTGCTCTTAACTGCTTTGTGATTTTTGCACTTCCGTAACCTTGATAGGCTAGGGAAAAGATTTTTTCAATAATCCATTTTGTTTCATCATCAATCAACAGTTTTCCTTTGATGTCAGGGTGTTTCTTATATCCTAACGGAGCATAAGCACTGTAATGAGCCCCCTCCGCAAACTTTGTCTTAAATGCTGATTTGACTTTACGGCTTGTATCTCTTGCCACCCATTCATTGATGATGTTCTTAAATGGTGCAATCTCACTTTCGCCTTTTTCGCTGTCTACACCGTCATCAATCGCTATGTAGCGGACATTATGACTAGGGAAATACAATTCTGTATATTGTCCTGTCATAATATAATTTCTGCCAAGACGGGAAAGGTCTTTCGTTACAACACAGTTGATTTTTCCTGCCTCTATATCCTCAATCATTCTTTGAAAACTCGGTCTGTCAAAATTTGTTCCCGACCAGCCGTCATCAATATATTCATCAATGACATTCAAATGATGTTCTTTTGCATATAAACGCAACATACTTCTCTGTGTGGTAATGCTGGAACTTTCGCCCTGTAATTCATCATCTCGGCTTAACCTAAGATAAAGTGCAGTATTGTAAATCTGTTGTTTCATTGTCAGTTATCCTCCTTTATAACTAACCCGTGTTTACAATACCTGCTTGCAAGTAAAGTATAACACGGGTACTTTTTGTCATTCAATCTATTTCTTACAACTGCACTGATTTTATGCGATTGTCTGCTTTGCTTTTTCCAGCATGACATCAGTTAGAAGTTCTTCCATTGTTTTGCCCTTTTCGGAAAAATGCTCTTTTACTACAATCTTTGTCTTTCCTCTGTTGCCAATGCCACACTTGCCATTTTTCTTTTGAATTGTTTTTACAGCATTATCAATAACACATACCCCCTTTCTGTAAAATCTTTCTAAGCAATTCAACGGCTTTTGTCATAGCCCACAGGAGTTCCACCTCTGCATAGTTCTTATGTAGCCGTACCCATTGCGTGCGACGCTCTGAACGCTCAAGCTGTGGCTGTACGGGAGTATCATTATCTGACAGTACAGGTCATGGCGATAAAAGAGGACAAATCTTTTATAAGAACACAAATAGGTTTTCGCTCGCTCTTGCAGGGGAAAGGTCGTGGCGTATTTGTTTCAACGGCTCGCTGTCTGTCAAACGTATTGAATTGCTTTATTCAGTTGTCAAAGAACAAGAAAGAAGAAAATCATCTTTCCTATATACCGCGTTGGAAAAGAGGGGAAACGTAACCAAAATCCAAAACTTTTTCCGTTATTAGTACAAATGGAACGGTTCATTTTGGCAATCAACGGTTGATTTTCTCCTTTTTCACTACTATCTGTACAGCAAACGTCCATTTGCTAAGTTGAAATGGAAAAATTTTAACTTCTTTTCTTGCACCATATAGGGATAGACATTGTCATTTTGCTAAGTTAATGACGAAAAAAGATTATTTTTCTTTTCACACCCTAACTACCCAAACCATACCGTTACTGCCAACAATAGAATGAAATATTTTCTTTGCACCATATAGGGAACGGAAACCTTAAATTGTTAAGTTTAGAATAAAGTATTTTCCTCTTTTCACATCAACACTCAACTGCTAATGCCTGTTTGAATACAAAATGATGATGCTTTTCTTCTTTTCATAGAACACTGTCCACTAATCACGAATTTCCGTCATTTTTTCAAAACTTTTTTCTTCTTTCACTTCATATAGGGACAGCAAGCCCCGATTTAATGACCTATTTTCAAAAAAAGTTTAGATTTCCTTTTCTCGCACCATATCTGTACGCAAGTAGCCGTTTTGTTGCAGATTTAATAAAAAATTTATTTTTCTTCTTTCACTTCACATAGGGAATGAAAACAGCTCTTTGCTGACTAAATCTGAAATTTTTCAATTACATTAAAAAATACCGTCATTCTCTTGTGGAACAGCGGTATCTATACGTTCTTCTATGGTTGATTTCTCTAATTGTAATAAATGTTTATGCTTGTCTTTAAGTTCTGCCTGCTCAATCATATCTTTCAGTATCGTTGTATGATTTTCTCTGTCTAATGCCTGTACCATTTTTATTGTTGGTGCAACTTGTCTTTGTAGCCAATGCAACGCTTTTTGTAAAGTGTAAGGCTCTGGCTTTGTGGTTAAGCGTATCGGCTCTCTGTTTTCCCCTACAAACCATGCCCAATCATCATTTGTTATCCATTGACTTTTTGGCTTGTCGTCCTCTCTGTCAACAAAGCGGACATAATGATTGATGATAGAAAAAGCGGTGCGTTCAGCGTCCCGATAGGTCAGTAAATCTACAACCGCATAATAGGCTCGTTCATTCTTCATGCGTATTTCAAAACGGTTCTTAATCTCCGTATCTTCAATTTCTGTGCCATTCTTGACATACTGCTCATAATTTTTCTGATAAGCACACATATATAATTCGCTACTTGTTGAACCGAGATATAAGGTTTCTCCTGTATTCTTTGGTAAATCGCTACCGCATTTTTCTGTACCGCTGTAATCTTTCTGCATACGAAAATAGGAAACACATTCGCCAGCCTTGTATTTTTCCTTTAACTTTGGAATATCCAATATTCCTGCTCGGTCATTGATAGCCAAATCAAGCCGTTTCATCACACCACCAGCCGTCATACAATCCAGCATGAAGTCATACCATGAGCGTTCCTGTGCCAGCAGATAACATTCCATTTGCCGACAGCCTTTGCCTTTCAGTTCCAATAAAACACCTAAATGCTCCTGCATGGAACACATGATATTGATGTCGCCAAGTACATATTTGCTTTCATATCCGTATTTTCCATAATCTTCATAAAGCATATAATCAGATTTCAGTTGTAATACATCACGGATAATCGCCAATGCGTCCGTAGTAGGAAAGCGGACACGAAAGTAATCAATCAATAAGAATAGTGGTTCTTGCGGATTGAAACGCTCAATCTGTTTTTCTATGACTTCTCTTAATTCGTCATTCAATGGCTGTTTCCCTTTTTCAATGCGGTTGTAATATTCACGGCTGATACCACAGGCAACAGCAAGCCTTGTTTGTGTTACTCCGTATTCCTCACGCTTTTGTCTTAGTTCTTCAATAAAGTTTTTATCATTCATTCTAAAATTCCTCCAATCAAAAAAGCAACTACCGTATTTGATAATTGCCTATACTTAAATTTCTGCAAAAGAAAAAGACAATCAATTTCTCGTTTGAAATCAACTGTCTTTCCTATGTCTTGTTCAATTTTCCCAAGTGATAATGGCATAATTTATATCACACCATGTAAAATGCAGTTTCGCCTTGTAAATACAGCGTTTTCCGCTTGTTAATGTATATTGACTCTTGTTTTTTGTGCCCCCCTTGTTAGATAACGGGGGCTTTATGGCTCGCTGACGCTCGCCCCACCGTCAGAGTGAACCAGCCGTTTGCCAGCAAAACTGGCATGGCTTGATGTCTTACGACCGCCACCACGTCTGGATCACTCCGGCGGTGTTGCTGTCTTGCCTACCATTTCCTCATTTTCCGTGTACTTATATCCAACACCTCTGACAATGACGATATAGCGTGGTCTGTCCGGCTCCGGCTCAATCTTCTTTCTTAATTTTCGTATGAATGAAGTCAGATTATTAGGGTCTTCCAGATAGTCATATCCCCATACATTTTCATAAATCTGTTCTTTGGTAAAAACCTGCTCCTTATGAGAAATGAGAAAATAAAGTAAATCAAACTCTTTTGCTGTAAGCTGTATGATATTGCCTGTTTTGTTTGATACAGTACGAGTAAAAGGATTGATTATAAAATCTGTCCTGTCTTGTTGTATATAAGCAGGAGTGGTACATATCTTTTTCGATAGCCATTCAACTGTTTGCTGGAAATAATGTTCTTCATTATCCCAAAATTCTGCTACTAATATCTTCCCATAGTATCACCTGCGCTTTTAAAGATTATTTTTCAAATATCAAATCAATTCTTCTAAAACCGCCATGTGCATCTATTAAAGTAGGAATAAAACCAACATAGGAATATCCCTCTTTAGCATATTTGTTGATTATTTCTTTTGGTTCAGAAGCAGAATGGAATAGCACACCTTTTGCCTCAAATTTCACTTCTACATACTTATATTCTTTCATAGTCATCAATACCGCCTTTCAATTATCTAAATGTTTTTCTAATTTCTTCTAATTCTTCTTCGTTTTCAACCCAATTTTCTGCATATCCACATGAACAACAAACATAACGTATTACAGGGATTTTCCCAAATAGCGTATAAGTGCTTGTGTAAATATTATTTCCGCTGGCATGGCGGTTAGGGTTATCTGGAATACGAACAATATCGGTTGAGCCACATTTAGGACATGATTTAGTATTTTTCATTTATATTCTCCTCACAACAGCAATTATTTTTTGTTACGTTTGATAAAAAACCAATATGCAAATACAATCAAGGCAAGAACACATAAAATACTATCCATGAAATCACCCACTTTATATACCTTTCTTTTTATCCTCTTTTTTCTTTTTGCGTTCCTTATATATCTTATTCCTTAAAGGAATACCACCGCACAGCAGTAGTACAACAGCCAATATTGTAAAGTCCATATAATTGCTCCTTTTTAAAATTCTTTTTTGTTCATAATTGACAAACTGATTTTCATTGAAACCAATAACATCAACAAAGCGATAATAATTGCAATAGCGATAAGAACTCCCATGCTTACAGTTGGCATATTATCTAACAGACTAACTAAATCAATATTGAAAATGGCTTCTGCTCCTTTCACGATAACGAGAGTGATTACTGCCAGACCGCCAAATGCACCAATCATAGCAATTCTTCCTTTATCTCCACCGAATTTTAGCTGAAAAGGAAGCATGATTGCTTGAACGACAATCATAATAGGTAAAATCATCAATGAACTCTGTACTAAGTCTGTAATAGGTAATGTATCTTTCAATACAGTTGTAATTATTCCTAAAACAGTTGCCAAAACCCAAGCCATACACCCCAATAATAGACCAAGAAAGTATTTTTCACTCACATAATGATTACGTGTAATAGGTAATGTAAACAGAAACGCATTTCCATTATCAAAATCATCATAACTGATTGTGCTTACTGTAAAAAGTGATACAATGAAACTCAGAAAACCTAATGGGAATATCACATCATCAGTAAATATCATCATTCCGATTACAATCGCCAAAATGAGCAACAGAAAATCTTTCTGTAACATCATCAATTTCAAATCTTTTACGAATAAGCCTTTCATTGTTCTGTCCCCCTTATCATCATGGTAATGACTTCATCTATTGTACCTTTTTCAATGGCAATTTTAGGATAATTCTCCATATAATACTGTTTCTGATTTGTCAGACAGCTATATCCATATGTTTCTTTTTTGGAACGCAATATAAACTGTTTATCCAGCTTGCTGTATTGTTCTGCGTCTACTTTTAATAAAGCATAGTCACTAAGAAGAACGTCCGTATCTTCATGCAGAATAATTTTTCCGTCATGTATCATATAAAGGTCATCACATAGCGACTCCAAATCACTGGATATATGAGAGCTGATTAAAATGGAGCGTTCTTCATCTTTTTCCAGAAATTCTCTTAACATTTCAAGCAATTCGTCTCTTGCGATTACATCTAAACCTGCTGTCGGTTCGTCCAGTATCAGCAGTTTTGCATTGTGTGAAATTGCAACCAGCACTTTTAATTTTGCTTTCATTCCTGTTGAAAATTCTTTTATCTGTTTATTCATAGGTAGTTGAAATTTCTGTACCTGTTCTATAAATAGTGATTTGTCGAATTTTGAGTACATATTCTGCAATATAGGGATAATATCTTTTATCTTCAGATACCCACTAAAACCAGAATCCGACAATACTACACCCAATTCCTCTTTATCTTTTGCTGTGAAGTCTTTTCTGTCCTTTCCAAGTATGGTAATATTTCCGCCGTCAGTTGAAATCAAACCTAATATCGCCTTAAATGTTGTGCTTTTTCCAGCACCGTTTTGTCCAATCAAGCCTGTTACACATCCAGACATAAGCTCTAATGAACAATCAAGAGAAAAATTATCATAATGCTTTTTCAAGTGTTCAATTTTTAACATACATCAACCCTCCAATATCAGCTCAAATAAACTTTTTATATCTTCATCACTAATACCACATCGTCTGCCTTTTTGGATAGCCTGCTCCAAATCCGCTTCCAATTCTTTTTTCTGTTCTTCCAAAAGCAGTTCTGTATTTGTAGCCGCTACATAAGTGCCTTTTCCATGTACTGTAACCGTAAAACCCTCACTTTCCAAATTGTCGTAAGCTTTTTTTACAGTTAAAGCACTTATTTTTAGTTCCTTAGAAAGTGTACGGACAGATGGAAGATTGTCGTTTTCCTTTAGTTCCCCGTTGCGTATGAGCATTTTAATCTGGTCAACAATCTGTTCATATATGGGAACCATTAGGGAAGTATTGATTATAATTTTCATTCTTTATATCCTTCCTTCTTTTCTTGATAACAGTATATAACAGTCACAAACTGTTGTCAAGTGTTATATAGTGTTTATTTTAAATTTTCTTTTGAAATTAAAAACATGCAAATCAATATAGAAATGCATGTTAAAAAATATAGTATTCTATTGTAATTCCTTTAACGCAAGCAGGTGTTTCATGGATTGTTTCTAATATCCTTTTGTTGGGGAAACTCCATTCTCCCATTTTGATACTGTCTGTCTTACTACGTTCAGTTTAATTGCCAGTTCTTCTTGCGACAGCCCTTTTGACTTTCTAATTCTTTTGATATTTTCATTTAGCATAATCTCTGCCTCCTTGTTTTTGATAGCTCAATTCTATATTCAATAGAGCCGTTGCCACAAGCAATACATATTAACATCCGCTTATTCACGGGCTTTTCACAGACAAATCTCGATTTTTCGTTCTCTGCGACTTCCCAATAAATGGGAATTTAACGTTCTCTTTTATGTCTATCAATAAGCAACAAAACAAACATAATAAGCCATATCCCCCATGCGATCCAACAGCCTATTCCTTGATATTGGATATCTATGATTATTCCAATAATAAAAGGAACTGACATAAACATCATTCTTTTTCCATATGCCTTACACATAGCATTCTCATCGTATTTCTTTCGTTCATCCGCTGATTTCATATTATAACCCGACAAGAATTTAGTAGCTTTTCCTTCTGATTTATAAAACCACATTCCAAACAAAAACATAATCACTGCCATCATAAAGTCAAAAACAATATAGAACATATAATACAATTTCTCCTTTCAGCCAATCACTCTTATCTCTTTGAATTTTCTACATTACTCTTCAGCTTTGACAAAACATAGCAAATCAGTATATCCTGACTGCATAAGTAATTGCTTAAAACCAGACATCACTTCTTCTTTTGTATAATTATTATTTTTCAAAAACTCACTATCCTTCTCACTAAGGTATTGGTAGAAAAGAGCTGTTGCCATTACCTCATTTCTGTCTGTATAATCAATGCTATCTAAAAGTATATTCTCTGCTTCGTTAATTTCCCCAGAATCAATCATATCAAGAAAATTTTTCAAATTTTTCCCTGATACTTCATATTTATTTTCTTTTTCAAGTTCAACAGAAACATACTTTTTCCCAAACATTAAAGAAAATAATACTCTTACCATTTCTTTTATCATTCGCATAATATAGTCTTTTTCGTCTGTGAAATACATTTTTCACCTCCATAACTACCGATTTTACTTTGTAACTATGACTTTTCCTTCTGAATCCAGAAGAGGTGTAATAGCCGCTCCATATCCAGATTTCCAACAAAGATAGTTAACCCCAGTCTCCTTATCTACAAGGATTTGGCGAACTCCTTCATCCTTAAGCTGACTTCCGTCTCTAAATGTAACTTCAAATCTTTCTTCTTTCTTTGCCATGTTTATTTCTCCTTTTTTCAAGCGTTAAATTTAAATTTTCCTGTTATACAAACTAGAAATTGGCTATTTCGTTGCAACAATACTTATCCAATGATTTTTTGTATTTGAATACGTTTTTATCTCTGTAAAACCTGCTTCTTTCAAAGCAGCAATGAGTTGATCAGAGGTGTAAATCTTCATACCATCAATCAACTTTAAATTCTAATTTGTTTCTATCTTTATTTCTTAATTATACACGGGATTTGAAGCTTTTTCTACTTATCTATTGTTCTAAAATCTCTCTCAAAAAAATAATAAAAAAAATTTATAAAAAATAGGGTGTCAAAAGCCTGAGCAATTCCAATCAACAAAAATGGAACGCCTTCCTTTGAAATTTAAAACTGAATATACAGGTCACTAAGACGTTAATTCTGATGATAGCCACCTTATCGGGTACGCCATAACTTTTGTGGATGCAGAACAGCGAGAACTCCCGGTATGAGTGTCAGGTTGCTCCTGACATGGCGATGACAGTCAGAAAGATAATGATACTTCTCTAAGGAGCTGGCGGAGTACCCGGCAGAGGTTAGAATCCTATGATACAGATCAGCAGTCTGTTCCTTAGTGGCTTCCCATGAGCGATACGCTCGGCAAGGGGTGTTGAGAACAAATGTTGCCACGACCGTTTAGGAAATGAAATGGTCAGGTACATAGTCATTCTACAATGGCTATGAATATTCAGGAAAGGAGGACGCAAGAAGTGTCAAACTGCAAAACGATTGCCATCTGCAATCAGAAAGGCGGAGTAGGAAAGACCACCACTTCGGTCAATCTCGGAATCGGTCTTGCAATGCAGGGAAAGAAAGTATTACTTGTTGATGCAGACCCACAGGGAGATTTAACCACTTGTCTGGGGTGGCAGTATACGGACAGTCTGGGTATCACGCTTCGTATTTGTAACAGCTTTGCTGATTTCAGTGGAAAGCCGAGTTCTGATAATGATATTCAATTGATGGTTTATTTCATACGGGAATAAATCTTCATCAAATCTTTATTTTTTTCTGTTAGGTTATATTTCAGTAAGAAATGAAATATAGAAGGAAGGATAGTAAAGATGGAAATGATGTTACAGACACAAAATCTATGTAAATATTTTAGAAAACAGAAAGCGGTAAATAATGTTTCACTTAATATCGAAAAGGGACAGATTTATGGACTGCTTGGACCGAATGGCGCTGGTAAATCTACCACATTGAAAATGCTGACCGGTATGATGAAACCAACTGCAGGAAAGATTTACTTTGATGGAAAACTTTTGGATAGGAAAGATTTATCAAAAATAGGAGCGTTAATTGAAAATCCGCCTATTTATGAAAATCTTTCCGCCAGAGAGAATTTGAAGGTAAGACAATTATTGCTTGGTACAGATGAAAACAGAATTGATGAGGTCTTGCAGATTGTATCACTTACAAACACCGGAAAGAAGAAAGCAGGACAGTTTTCTTTGGGGATGAAGCAAAGACTAGGCATTGCAATGGCATTGCTTGGAGAACCGGAACTTTTGATATTGGATGAACCTACGAATGGATTAGATCCAATAGGCATCGAGGAATTACGAGAGCTGATCCGGTCTTTTCCGGAACAGGGAATCACTGTAATTCTCTCCAGTCATATTCTCTCAGAGGTACAGTTACTTGCAGATAAAGTCGGGATTATTTCAGGTGGAATCTTAGGATACGAAGGAGCATTAAAGCAGGGAGATAATCTTGAAGATTTGTTTATGAATGTGGTAAGAAAAAACCAGAAAGCAGGTGAAATCCATGGTTAATATTATAAAAGCAGAACATCAAAAAGCCAAAAGAACCATGCGAAAAAAGTTTATCTGGGGATTTCCTCTTCTTACATTTGTCATGGCATTTATATTTACTCTTGGGATGACAAATGCTTATGCAGAAAGTGTTTGGAACTGGTGGTATACACTTTTGCTGCCGGGGATGATTGCTCTATTTTGTTATCTTTCTGTGGCGCAGGAGAAAAAGATAAAATACTATCATTTAATGACTATTCCCACAGACAGAAGAAAATTGTTGCTGGGGAAAATTATTTATATTGGGTACATGATTTTGTTTTCTAATGTGATTGTGTTTGCAGGAGCAACGCTTGGAGGCTTTCTTCTAACGACACATGTTCCAGTTGGAGGAGCGTTGATTGCAGTATTGTTTCTGACGGTTTCTGAGTTATGGGAGATTCCGGTAGCTTTATTTTTAAGTGAACGATTTGGAATGATTGTAAACCTGTTCGTCTGCCTATTTATTACCGTCAGCGGTGTGGTAATATCACAAACCAGAATCTGGTATGTACTTGTTTCTGCAATCCCTATGCGGATGATGTGCCCGTTGCTTCATGTTTTACCAAATGGACTTGCCGCAGAAGCAGGGAATCCTCTTTTGGATAAGGGAGTCATTGTTCCGGGAATGTGTCTCTCAATCATCTGGTTTGTTTTTGTAACGGTTCTGTTTTTGAAATGGTTTGAGAGAAGAGAGGTGAAATAAGATGATTGGAAGATCTCTTAATGCAGACTTGCGAAAGATGAAAGGAACATCTGTGATTCTGGCACACTTACTGATTCCGATTATAACCAGCGTTATATTTTTAATATATTACTTTTTTTCACCATGGAATGAAAATATGAAAGTGATTGCATTTTATCAGGCAATAGGAGCAGGACTTCCGGTACTTATTGGAATTTTTACAGCAAGTGTGATGGAACAGGAACAAAATGCAGGTGATTTTCAAAATCTGTTGTCTTTACCGGATAAACCTGCAGCATTTTTATCGAAACTGTTGATGCTACTGGTTTTGTGTCTGTGCTCTATCCTATTGACAGCAATCATATTCGGAATTGGATTTGGAAGAATCGCATCAAGCGATATCGAAATCATGAAAGGATGTATATTTGCAGCATTGCTGCTGTGGGGAAGCAGTGTTCCACTTTATCTGTGGCAGCTGATTCTGGCTTTTCAGTTTGGAAAAGGGGTATCCATTGGAGCAGGGATTATATCAGGACTAATTAGTGCATTGATGCTTACCGGACTTGGAGATTATGTGTGGAAATATGTATTTGTCTGCTGGACGGGTAGAGTACCATATACTTATCTGCAATCTGTATTGGGAGAAACTAGTGTAGGTGAATGGTTGTCATTCATACCAGGTTGCTTAATATTTACAGGGATTAGTATGGTATACTATTTTTGGTGGGTAAACCACTGGGAAGGAAATAGAATATCGGAATAGAATCGAGGGAAACTATGGCAAAAATACTGGCAGTTGATGATGAACCGGCAATTCTGGAAATGATAGAAAGCATTTTGAATAAGGATGGACATCTGGTTACCAAAGTAAGTAATCCACTGAAACTTAATATGGAAGAATTACATCGTTATGACCTGATTTTACTGGACATTATGATGCCTGGAATTGATGGCTTCGAATTATGCAAAAGAATCAGGGCACTTGTGGATTGTCCGATTTTGTTTCTTACGGCAAAAACGGAGGAAAACAGTCTGGTAAACGGACTTTCTTTAGGAGCAGATGATTATATTTCAAAGCCATTTGGAGTGATGGAACTTCGGGCAAGGATCAATGCACATCTTAGAAGAGAGCACAGGGAACATTCTGTCCGGATGGTTTTGGGGAGGGTCTGTATTCAAATATCTCAAAAGAAACTATTGGTTGATGATAAGGAACTTCCTCTTACGAAAGCGGAGTACGAAATCTGTGAATTTCTGGCTAAAAACAGAGGACAGGTTTTCTCGAAGGAACAGATTTTAGAAGAGGTCTTTGGTTTTGACAGTGAGAGTAATGACAGTACCATTATCACGCATATCAAAAATATAAGAGCAAAATTTGCGGATTATGATTATACACCGATAAAAACAGTCTGGGGGATTGGATATAAATGGGAAGAGTAAAGAGAAGCAATGCACTTAGCTGGATTTTTATGAGATATGTACTGGTCATGCTTGGATCATTAGTAGGTTTGGTGATTGTTGCTTGGCTGCTGCTGTACCTTTTGATTAGTGTGGGCTGTATCTATCCGGCGAATTATGCAGAGCAAAAGATTAATGAAGCATATGATACGATTTTACGTGCGGATAAAGTAACTGCTGAGATGATTCCTGCACTTTGTGATTATGTAATCTTTTCAGAGAATGGAGAGAAAATAGGTGGAGATCTGTCAGAACAATACGAACAGATAGCATGGAATGTTGCAAAGTACGGAAACGCATCCGGGAAATATTTTTATAAAGTAATTGTAAGGGAAAATGAATATGTTGTATTGCAATATCGCCTGACACCTCAATATCATTCAGCTTTTTTGAGGGAGCATTTTATAGGACCACAGAATGTGATGAGTATTATGTCAGTGATTGGAGCGGTAGCGATTATCATCATTCCGTCCATACGTTTTGGAAAAAGAATCAAAAAGCAGATGCAGCCTGTGTTAGATGCCATCGATCAAATAAAGAATCAGAACCTGGAGTATGAGACATCTGGTTCCGGTATCAAAGAGTTTGATGATTGTTTATCGGCAATCGATGATATGCGAGATGCATTGCGGGAATCCTTAGAAAAGCAATGGAAAACAGAGCAGGAAAAGAACCAGCAGATGTCTGCTTTGGCGCATGATATTAAAACACCTCTTACGATTGTAAGGGGAAATGCAGAACTACTTTCAGAGACTGAACTGACCACGGAACAGAAAAATAATATTACCTATGTTTTAAACGGTACAACACAGATACAAAGTTATGTCCAGCAGTTGATAGATGTCACAAAATCATGGAATTGCAGTGATGTTACCTATACAACGGTGATGTTAGAAGATTTTTTTACAGATATAAAGGAACAGGCACTCGGACTGGTAGAAATCTATCACCAGAAAATAGATTGGAAGGCGGGACAAAGTGATAAAAAGGTAACGATTGCTTATGATCCAATGTTCCGGGCCGTAATGAATATGATTCAGAATGCAGTGGAGCATACAAAAGAAAATGGAATCATTTATATTGACGCAAAGGAGCAGGATGGCCGGCTGACATTCATTGTGGAGGATAGCGGATCAGGATTTACAAAAGAAGCATTATTGCATGGCACAGAGCAGTTTTTTATGGATGACACAAGTAGAAATGGCGAAGCCCATTATGGGATGGGACTATTTTTTGCAAAAACTGTGGCTGAAAAATATGGTGGAGGTATTAAACTTTCAAATTCTGAAAATACAGGTGGGGCGAGGGTAGAAATATTTTTCCTGAGTAGTCAAGAAACAAGCTAAATACACCGCAATTAAGCTATGTAAAAGAAATTTTACATGCTTTTATCTAATATGTAAAAGCCTTTTGATAGACATTACTACTACGTTTGCTGTAATCTCATGGAAGAAGGAGGCATACAGAATTATGATAGCTGATAAAATTAAAAATGCTCGTACTATTCTTTATTACATAACTATCATTATAGTTGTTCTCAAGTGTGGAGAAGCGTGAAAAGCAGATGAAGATGGATTCAGCGGTGGATGATATACGCAGAAGATTTGGATTTTACAGTATCCAGAGAGGGCTCATGTACCGGGACAGGATTCTGTCGGCAGTCAATGCAAAAGAAGAACACACAGTACAGTTGTTACGGACACACTGATCACGGGAAAGAAACGGGTGCGGATTTATTATTAAGTGCTTTTGAGATATTGATAAAATATGTGAAGAAAAATAAGCAGATAAATGGATTTAATATAAAAATCGGAAGTTGGAGGATATAAGCATGAAAATTGTAATCATTAATGGAAGTGCCAGAAAAGGAAACACGCTGACAGCAATCAATGCATTTATAAAAGGAGCATCAGAAAAGAATGAAATTGAAATCATTGAACCTGACAAACTCAACATTGCACCATGCAAGGGATGTGGTGTCTGTCAATGCTCTAAGGGATGCGTCGATAAGGATGATACAAATCCTACAATTGATAAAATTGCTGCCGCAGATATGATTCTTTTTGCTACACCAGTTTATTGGTGGGGAATGTCAGCACAATTGAAACTTATCATTGATAAGTGCTACTGCCGTGGATTGCAGTTAAAAAATAAAAAAGTTGGCACGATTGTTGTAGGCGGTTCTCCCGTAGACAGTATCCAGTATGAGCTGATTGATAAGCAGTTTGACTGTATGGCAAAATATCTTTCATGGGATATGCTTTTCAAAAAATCATATTACGCAACAGCCAGAGATGAACTTGAAAAAAACAAGGATTCCATGAACGAACTTGAGGGGATCGGAAAAAATTTATAAAGCACGTTCCAAATTCCAGTTTGCCAACTTGCCCTTTGAGAGAGGAGAAATCCTTTTCTCAAAGGGCTTTTTCTATTTATACAGATATTCGCAAACTACAAGATAAAGCTAAAACTTCATATACTCTAATCACAGAGGAAGTGGAGGTTTTGATATGAGTAACAGTTTAGCAGAAGTACACCCGGAGCTTGTTTCGGAGTGGTCGGAGAAGAACTTACCGCTTACACCTGATGACATTACTTTCGGTTCAAATAAAAAAGTATGGTGGAAAGGTGCTTGTGGTCACGAATGGAAGACAAGCGTTAAGGCTCGTTCCAATGGAGAGAAATGCCCGATATGTTCCGGTGCGAGAGTGATTGCAGGGATTAACGATTTGGCAACATTAGAGCCGCTACTGGAAAAGCAGTGGTCGGAAAAGAATAAGATAAAACCGACAGAAGTTTCTATTGGTTCTCATAAGAAAGTGATTTGGAGATGTGAGAAAGGACACGAGTGGGAAGCTGCCGTTAAGAGCAGGACAATAAATAAAACGGGTTGCCCGTATTGCTCTCATAATAAAGTGTTGGCAGGATTTAATGACCTTGCAATGCTTCTGCCGGATATAGCTACCGAGTGGTCGGACAGAAATTATCCGTTACTTCCAACTCAGGTTACGGTCTTTGCCAATCGAAAGGCTTGGTGGAAGTGTAAGGATTGTGGCAGAGAATGGAACACCCTTGCGTGGACGGTGCAAACTGGTTTAAGTCAAACGGGAAATGGCAAAGCCGCACTTATGAACCAAAGACGGGAGATATTATCTTCTTCGATTGGGAGGGCGACGGTACAACAGACCACGTTGGTATCGTAGAGAAATGCGAGAATGGCACAGTTTATACCGTAGAGGGTAACTCAAGCGATGCCTGCAAGCAAAGACAGTACACAGTCGGAAGTAGCAATATTTATGGATACGGTATTCCGGCATATTAAAAATTCCAGACGGTGTCTGGAAAATCGAAAAGATGGCTGCTCAGTTGAGTAGCCATCGGGTACATTAAAGAGATTGCTTTTTTCAAATATAACAAGTATAATGAACATACCAAAGGTATGTAAGAAAGGATGGAAAATATGAGAAGAGATCCAGAAAAAACATATGAAAAAATATTAGAAGTTTCAAGTAAGTTATTTTTTGAAAAAGGATATGAAAACACATCTTTGCAGGATATTGTAAATAATTTGGATGGATTAACTAAGGGAGCGGTGTATCATCACTTTTCATCAAAAGATGATATATTGGATGCTATAGAGGATAAACTATTAGTAGAGAATAATCCGTTTAAAAAGGTATTAGTATATTCTGAATTAACAGGTATTGAGTTGATAAAAAAGGCTTTTTTGTTAGGAATAGAAGATCAAGAGCAGCAATATTATAACAAAATAAGTATGAAAATTTGGCGCCAAAGTGAAAAGATTCAAAGTCCTAAGATGATTGCAAAAATGATTGAAATTAATAAAAATATTTTGGCACCTGATTTATGCAAAATAGTAGAAAAGGGTATTAAGGATGGATCTGTAGATACAAAATATCCGATGGAGATTTCGGAACAAATATTATTACAAATAAATATAGGTTTGTTACTCGCGATTTCTGATATTACAGAGAAAGAATTAACAGGAAAAATAGAATTTATTTCAGAATGGACAAAAAATATGGGAGTAGATTTTTTAGATAAAGAATTAAAAGAGAAATTGAAACACGTCTTTATGGAATATTGTGAATAAAATGGGAATTTCCCCATTTTATTTTTTGAACATAACATACCATCGGTATGTAAAGGAGAAAAATGAATACATATTATTTATATTTAATAGGACAGACAAACTCGCTGGTAATTAATCAAATGCTAAAATTTGCGTTATATATGTACATTTTAGATAATACAGGTTCATCAGTTATATATTCGAATATCATAGCATTTTCTATGCTACCAATAATTTTCTTTAGTCCAATTGCTGGCTGGATCTGTGATTATGTGAAAAAGAAAAAATTAATAGTTATGTTAGACTTTACATCAGGCATAATACTTAGCTTGTTTTTCCTTTTATCTAATAAAGTAATAGCAATTTGCATCATTTTATTTATATTAGGGATATTAGGGACGTTAGAAACACCAGCTACTCAGACGGCAGTACCACTAATTACAGATGATTTAAATAAAACTAATACAGAAATAGCACAGATATCGTCTATTTCAGCAATATTAGCACCAATTCTAGGTGGAGTTATATATAATACATTTTCCATAAATAAGATTATTATTTTTTCTATAATTGGTTTTGGGATTACCGCTTTTTTGGAAAGTTTAATAAAAATGAAAAATGAACAATGCATAAGGGATAGTGCAATATTGGGAATAAAACAGGGAATAAAGTATTTGTTTGTGGAAGAAAAAGAAATTCTTAAATTAGTGTTGTATGCAGGCGTAATTTCCTGTGAAATAACAGGGCTGCTTACAATTGCATTTCCATATATCATAAGAAATACGTTACAGTATAGTACAACAGTCTATGGATATGCAGAAGGAAGCCTGGGAATAGTTGCAATCGGTGCAACTTTTTATTATTCTTTTACAAGAAGAAAGTGGGATAGTAATAAAACAAATAATCTTGTTATTGGAATAGGCGGGTGCGTTATGATAACGGGAATTATTTTGTGGATGTGTCAAACAAGGAATGTAATATTTATTACTATTTTAGTGCTATGTAGCATAATTCAGTTTAATATTAATATTTTTTCAATAGTATGTTTATCTGATATTATGAGAAAAACAAAAGAAGAATATATGGGAAGAATTATGGGATTTGTATCGATGATAACCAATCTGTTTCAACCGATAAGCCAGATTATTTATGGGAGAGGGTTAGAATATACAATATCAGGGTTCGGAAAATTTCTTATTGTGATAGCAGTAAGTATTCTGGGAATTTCTTTATATAGAAAAAATGTAATAAAGAGAGACAAAAAACAGTTGATTTAGAAGTTAACTGTTTTTGAAAGGCCGTTTTTGCTATATCTAACAGTCTGTTGTACAAAGAAGATTTTGCATGGATGAAAAAAACAAACCTTGTTGAGGTTAAATTGAGATTGACTTT
>NZ_JAQFCE010000023.1:0-57527 GCF_027690675.1 Bariatricus sp. TF06-38A | reverse complement strand
TTTCAATGTTCTTAAATTTAGCCTTGACTTTTTATTTGCAGGCTAATACTCTGCAAGTATTCCCTATAACTAACTTTCGCATACTTTTGAAACATCTTCGACAAATAGGTCGGAGAATATCCAAATATTTTTGCCAGACTTTCAAGAGAGATATCTCCCTCATAATTTTCTTTAATATAATTTGTTATATCTGTCAGACGATTCAAATGCTTATAACTTTTTATTCTTTCATCACTTACATCTGTTATCCTATACACTGTTACCATTAAATATAACAAATGATAAAACTTTGTTTGAGTTAGAAATTCATACCCGCACTTCTTTGCTACATAGGCTCTGTACATCTCTTTCATTATACCCATCATATCTTTATCACAATAATTGGAATCATGTGAAAATGTAATGAAATTTTTCTCAATATAATACTCTTCAAAAACAACAAGTGGGATTTGAATAACTAATGTCAAATTTAAATCTGGTGCAAAAATAGAATGCACTTCATTTGAATTTACAATAACAAATTCACCTTCTTTCAAATAATATTCTTCATCATTTAAAAAGAATCTTACTGAACCTTTAAAAACAGCAAAAATCTCTATTGATGTATGCCAATGTTTATTTCTTACATAATTTCCGTTTTTCCCTTCAAATATAAACATTTTAAATGGTAATCCTTTATTAGGTATAATAATTTCATGATTAGCATCCATGCATTTCCCCACCTTCTAATAATATACTTTACACATTTTGCCTTTTCTATTCCCCAATATTCAAGCAAAATATGTCTTTTAAAAAACTAATTTTACTAAAATTACTTTTCTATTTTATCTTTTATTCTAACACTTATCCTACTGATTTCAACCATCTATCCCTATTTGCCTCATCATCAAAAAATACTTTTTATTTTAAATTATTTTTCTATTTTATTTACAAAAATTCAAAGAAACTCTTCGATTTCCACGATCCGATCTCCCCTTTTTTCTTTCCATATCATCAGATACACCTTAAAATCCACCAAATCTCTTGCAGCAGAAAACGGTTCCTCACGCACAAGCGTCACTTTCTGCCCGTTTATCTCCAGTTCTTCTTTTCTTTGCTCTGCTTTCTGTAAAACTTTTTCGTACTTCTGGTTAAATTTCTCTCCAAAATCTCTTCGTGGATAATTTTTTGCTTCTTTTGCAAGCTTTTTATCCAGCAGGTCAATCATATCTGCATGGCTTCTTCTGTGTAACAGCCTTGCAAGCCATCTGCTCATCACTTTTCCGTGATGCTTCCGGTAAAAACGAAGCCACCTTACCATGCTTCTGTCCCCTTTCTCCACAGCAAGCTCTTCCATTACATCCATTGCCTCTTCGGTCGGATTCCACGGATCTTCCATCGGGACAATATATTTTGCCGGAACTGCCGGATAACAGGTATAGTTCAGCGGAGGAAAATGTACCAGTTTTGCAAGTTTCCGTTCTGTATCACTTGTTGCCTTTTCTCCAAGATATTCACATTTATCACTCAGAATCGCCAGACGATATTCCAGAATCCGCAGATACTCATACCCTTTCAACCAGAAATGTCCTATATCTCCGTAATTATAGAGATTCATCTCCAGCGAAAGATCCTGGAAGAAAATGGTCACAACCGTTTCGCCCTGATATACGACAAGTACATATTCTCCATCCTCCTGGCTTAAAGTTGCGTCCAGCTCTCCTTCATAATCTTTCTGATAATGTCCGGTCATTCTTGCACCAGAGAATACCAGAAAGCTTTCCACTGCATCATTCATCAGATACACCAGACGCATTTCATCCTGGTTTTCCACATCTTTGTCTGGAAACAGAAGTTCAAACTGATCCTGACCGAGTAACTGGGCAAGCTTCTGGAAGGCCTCCGGAATTTCTTCATATGCACTTTCTGTATCCATGAACGCTTCCTCTGCTGACATATTTTCCTGTATTTCCAGTTCACTCATCTATTCCTTTTCTCCTTCATTTGCCTCTTCCATATCCACACAGGCAAGTCCTCTGTCCTCCACATAACTGACACGGATCACTGCCTGCGACCAGTTGAGGCTGATCCTGGCAGCCTTCTGCTTCTCTTCTCCGGCTTTCCGGAGCAGATCCAAAAGTTTCTCCAAAACTTCTCTTGTCAGATAGCCGCCTCTCCACTGAAAGGTCAATATCCTGCCCTTCTTAGCCGCCTGCAGCGACCGTTTATAGACATCTTCTTCTTTTGTAAAGGAAAGTTTCTTCTCCCGATAATAAAAATGATCCCCATTCGTACAGACCGGTGCCGGTGCGATCAGCGGTTCATGATCCCGGAAAATCTTCTTGTCGTCCAGATTGAAATAATCATAGCGGATCTCCTGTCCTGCCGCACTGTGTTTACCAAGCGTATTGTCAAAAGTTGCATCCAGATGATAATATGTACCACCAATTTTTACGATATTCCAAGTATGACGGTACTTGATCCCTTTTTCCGGATTGTTACCACAGACTGCGATCATGCACCAGATTCCAAGCGCATCACAGAGTACTTTCACAGATTTTGCAATCCCTTCACATACGCCAACTCCATGTCCAAGTGGACCGATGATCTCATGGGAATACGCCTTTTTCAGCTTATCATAAGTCACATTATCACAGATAAAATCATGAATATATTTCTCCTTTTCCCATTCAGACAAATCTTTTGCCGCCCGCGCAAGTTTTTCTACTCTGGAGGACATTGCCCTCTGATGCTCCCGGATTTTATTTTTGTCAAACAGATACTCCGGTACAAAGATCAGATTCGGAGAGTCCTGATAGTATTTATACTTATATCCTGTCATCCAGAAAATCTCCGGATGATCCAGCCGAAGCCTGAAAAAGACATCATAAAGCTCCGCACTTTCTATGCGCGGTATCTGAAATTCATCCGCAAGTGCATTCGCTCCCTGCATGATTACATGGTATGCTGCCTGCTGCTGTTTCGTCATTTTGGTATAATAGAATGGTTCCATGAAAGTCCTCCTGCGCAATGTTTTGATTCTCCTATTATACATTTTTTCACGAAAACACGAAATGTTTTTCCTTGCTTTTTAACGAAAAACAGAAATGTTTTACGCTAGTTTTTAACGAAAATAGAAAATGTTTATACCCATTTCTTAACGAAAAACAGAAATGTTTATACTTAGATTTTCACGAAATCACAAAATGTTTCTCCAGAATACAATATAAAAAAGTCCCATATGGCAACCCTTTCCGTCACCATACAGGACTTCTCCTTCTTTTCCTTTTATTCAACATTCTTCGTCGCAACAATATCCACGCCCGTGTCCGCCACATTTTCAAGAATCACATCCCCAATATGAACCGGAGCCGGAACTTCAATTCCTTTGAGCGCCTTCACACATTCAAAGATCTTGCCCTTCGGGATATCTTCTTTCGTCTTCACCGATACCATGTCGATGCTTCCGCCGGACACACGCACGGTCGAAGTTACGATTCTCGTCGGATTCGTCACTTCTTTTCTTGCGTATACATCACCGCGCTTGCAGGTATTTCCGGTTACACCCACTACTTCTTTCCCATTCATTATAACTGTAAGAGGGCAGCCCATCGGACAGCCGATACATGTCAATTTTCTCTCTTCCATCGTCTACGCCTCCTCAATCTTTACTGTGATGGTCTGCAGATCCGGATATTTCAGAAGCTGCTCTTTTGTCAGCTTAATCTCTTCCATCTCACCCGGTGCAACAACCGGACGTTTTCTGTGGATCACTCTCTCATCATCAAAATATGCGCTGATATAACAGTTCTTGTAGACACCGCCCACACGGAAACGCACGGTCAGGTTCTCATCCATCCGGTCTACGTTAATCGTTCCCGGAACTGTATAGCGGACACCTTCGACTGGATTCATCCGAATCTCTTTTCCATCCTGTCTGCGCTCTTCTCCCAGTTTGACGTATTCCGCAGCATTTCTTCCTGCAGTTCCGGCTTCTTCCGATACAAAGTCAACCAGGTCATGCACATGCAGGACATTTCCGCAGGCAAATACACCTTCGATGTTTGTTTCCAGGCTCTCATTTACCTTTGGTCCTGATGTGACAGGGTTCATATCCACGCCCATGCCTCTTGAAATTTCATTTTCCGGGATCAATCCTACGGAAAGAAGAAGCGTATCACAGCTGTATTCTTCTTCAGTTCCCGGAATTGGTTTTCCGTGACTGTCCACCTGTACCAGTGTAATGCCTTCCAGCCGCTCTTTCCCTTTGATGTCCACAACGGTATGGCTCAGCTTCAGCGGAATATCATAATCATCCAGACATTGTACAATATTTCTCTTAAGCCCTCCGGAATACGGCATCAGCTCTGCAACAACCTTAACCTTTGCGCCTTCAAATGTCATTCGTCTCGCCATGATCAGTCCGATGTCGCCGGAACCAAGGATCACGACCTCCCGCCCCGGCATATAGCCTTCGATATTGACCAGTCTCTGTACCGTACCTGCCGAGAAAATACCCGCCGGACGATAACCCGGAATATTAAGTGCACCTCTGGAACGTTCACGGCATCCCATTGCCAGGACAACTGCCTTCGCCTGAATCTCGAAAAGACCTTCCTCCCGGTTCATTGCGGTGACAACCTTCTGTGGGCTGATATCCATAACCATTGTATTCAGCTTGTATTCAATATTCAGTTCTTTCGCCTGATCAATAAAACGTCCTGCATATTCCGGTCCGGTCAGTTCTTCCTTAAATGTATGGAGTCCGAATCCGTTGTGGATACACTGATTCAGGATTCCGCCAAGTTCTTTGTCTCTTTCCAGGATCAGAACACTGTCCACTCCGCTTTTCTTCGCCGAAATTGCAGCCGCAAGTCCTGCCGGTCCTCCTCCAATGATAACAATATCATAAGCTCTCATGATGCAATGCCTCCCTCTTATAACGAATCCTTATTAGTACCTGTGACAATTTTAGAATCTCCACCGGATTTTGTGATCTCGAACATACTCACATGGCGTTCTCTCGCCAGGATCTCCATCGTTCTCGGTGAACAGAATCCAGCCTGACATCGTCCCATTCCGGCTCTTGTTCTGCGTTTTACCCCATCCAGAGATTTGGCACCGAGCGGTCTGTTGATTGCATCCATGATCTCACCCTCTGTAACCATTTCACAACGGCAGATAATATTTCCATATTCCGGTTTCTCTTTGATCAGTTCCATTCTTTCTTCCTTGCTGAGTGTATTCGGATCTAGAACACCCTTTCTTGTTGCGATAAAATCTTCTTTTTCTTCCAGATTCATTTTCTCTTTCAGGATCTGTGCCACCATTTCTCCGATTGCCGGTGCACTGGTAAGTCCCGGTGATTCAATGCCTGCACAGTCGATAAATCCTTTTGCATCCTCCACTTCCCCGATCAGGAACTCATGTCCGTCCTCATGTGCACGAAGTCCGGCAAATGAAGTAATCACCTGACGGAGCGGAATATTTTTCACATTCATCTCTGCTCTTTCGATCACCTGGTCCAGACCTTCTCTTGTTGTATTGGTCCCTTCTTTATCTTCGATATCGATCGCCGTTGGTCCAAGGATCAGATTACCGTGAACCGTCGGTGCAACCAGAATACCTTTTCCATATTTTCCCGGAAGTGCAAAAATCGTCTTGCTCACATGACTTCCCGCACTCTTATCAAGCAGGCAGTAATCTCCTCTTCTAGGGGTAATATGGATCTTCTTCTCACTTACCATATTATGAAACTTGTCTGCATAGACTCCGGCTGCATTTACCACGTACCTTGTCTGAAAAACTCCGTTATTTGTATGGATTTCCCATCCCTCATCTATTGGTTTAAGATCCGTAACTTCCGTATCAAATTTGAACTCCACACCATTTACATTTGCATTCTCAGCCATTGCAATGTTCAGATTAAACGGACATACAATTCCGGCTGTCGGTGCATAAAGTGCGGCATACGCCTGATCGGAAATATTCGGTTCCATTTCTTTCAATTCCTTACAGTTAAGAATTCTTAACTCCTTAACACCATTTGCAACACCTCGGTCATACAGTGCCTGAAGATTCGGCATATCCTCCTCATGCAGACATACAACCAGAGAGCCATTTTTCTTAAATGGGAAATCCAGATCCTTTGAAAGCTGTTCCATCATCTGATTTCCCCTGACATTCAGTTTTGCCATCAGCGATCCTTCTGCCGCATCATAACCGGCATGGACAATTGCACTGTTTGCCTTGGAAGTACCACAGCATACATCCTCTTCTTTCTCGATTACACATGCCTTCACTTTATAACGTGACAGCTCTCTTGCTGTTGCCGCACCGGATACTCCAGCTCCGATAATTATTACATCATACATTCCCAGATCACTCCTTAATAACTGTTTTTTTCTTCCTGAACTTCCTGATTATGAAAAAGAGCCTGCCAAGTAAACGCATTTCCTTTATGCGGTTATCCTGTCAGGCTCTCTCATCTCATGCCATTACCATTTTCAATTCTGAACTTTTACCACGGAATTGCCCCATACAGTAATACTGCTGCGATTGCTCCGATGATTGGTCCGATGATCGGTACAACCAGACCGTATCCGAAGTTTGAATCACCTTTTCCTTTAATTGGAAGTACTGCGTGTGCAAGTCTTGGTCCAAGATCTCTTGCCGGGTTGATCGCATAACCGGTCAGTCCGCCAAGTGACATACCTACTGATACGATAATTCCGAATACAAATAATTTGTCAACGCCTGTGGAAAGTCCTGTCACGTTTCCAATTCCCTTGATCGCAAATACAAGGATAAATGTTCCAACTGCCTCACTGAAAATATTCAGTCCTGTGTTTGCAATCGAAGGTCCTGTACAGAATACACCAAGCTTTGTTCCCGGATCTTCTGTGGCGTCAAACTGTCCTTTGAAAAGTAAATAAACGATACAGCCGCCTACGAATGCTCCTGCGATCTGGGCGATGATATATCCAGGAACCATCGACCATGCAAAACTTCCGTCCACTGCAAGCGCGATTGTAAGTGCCGGATTAAAGGAAGCTCCTGAAGCCTCTCCGAAAATAAATGCCGGAAGCAGAACTGCAAGACCCCAGGCAAATGTAATCTGAACCGCACCGGCACCTTTCATACCGGATTTGTTAAGGTTCACATTTGCTACTACTCCATCTCCAAGAATAATAAGTATCATTGTTCCAAGAAACTCTGCTATATAAGGTAACATAATAAGTCCCCCTTTTCCCTATTCAATGTTCCGTTTTCATTTCCTTTTTACTGTCAAAATCTAATCTTCTTTTGCCCATCCGTAAGCATATTTGACAGCCTTATTCCAGCCTTTGATCCGTTTTTCTCTTTCTTCATCTGCAATCTTTGGCTCGAATGTCTTATCAATTGCCCAGTTCTTAATAACATCCTCTTTACTTGCCCAGTATCCAACTGCAAGACCTGCAAGATAAGCAGCTCCCATTGCGGTTGTCTCTACACACTGCGGACGGTTAACCGGTGCATTGATGATGTCAGACTGTGTCTGCATCAGGAAATCATTTGCACTTGCTCCACCGTCAACCTTAAGTGCTGCAAGTTCAATTCCAGAGTCAGCTTTCATTGCTTCCAGAACATCATTTACCTGATAAGCAAGGGATTCCAGAGTTGCGCGGATAATGTGATATTTATTAACGCCACGTGTAATTCCTACGATCGTTCCTCTTGCATACTGATCCCAGTGCGGTGCTCCAAGTCCGGTAAATGCAGGTACTACATAGCATCCGTTTGTATCTTTTACTTTCTTAGCCATGTATTCTGAATCCGGTGCGGAATCAATAATACGAAGTTCATCTCTCAGCCACTGAATTGCAGCTCCTGCCACGAAAATTGAACCTTCCAGTGCATAATTTACTTTTCCATCCAGTCCCCATGCGATGGTTGTTACCAGTCCGTTCTTTGAGAAGATCGGTTTCTCACCGGTATTCATCAGCATGAAACATCCGGTTCCATATGTATTCTTTGCTTCGCCTGCATTGAAGCATGTCTGTCCAAACAGTGCGGACTGCTGGTCTCCTGCTGCTCCTGCGATCGGAATCGGTCCACCGAGGTAAGAAGGATCTGCTTCTCCATATACACAGCTTGACGGTTTTGGTTCTGGAAGCATGCATTTCGGAATGTTCAGCTCTGCAAGAATCTCATCATCCCATTCAAGCGTATTGATATTGAACAGCATCGTACGGGAAGCATTTGAATAATCAGTTACATGAACTGCACCTTTTGTCAGTTTCCAGATCAGCCATGTCTCAACTGTACCGAATAATAATTCTCCCTTTTCTGCTCTCTCTCTTGCTCCCGGCACATTATCAAGAAGCCATTTTACCTTTGTTCCTGAAAAATACGCGTCGATAACAAGTCCTGTTTTTTCTCTGAATTTATCGGTAAGTCCTTTTTCCTTCAGACTGTCACAATACTCAGAAGTTCTGCGGCACTGCCATACGATTGCATGATGGATCGGCTCTCCTGTCTCTTTGTCCCAGACGATGGTTGTCTCTCTCTGGTTTGTAATACCGATTGCTGCAATGTCCTCTGCTTCTGCCCCAATCATGTTCATTGCTTCAACGGCTACACCAAGCATACTTGCCCAGATCTCATCTGCATCATGTTCAACCCAGCCCGGTTTCGGGAAATACTGTGTGAATTCCCTCTGTGCAACGCTGCACATTTCTCCTTTTTCATTGAACAGGATACATCTGTTACTTGTTGTTCCTGCGTCCAGTGCCATTACATACTTAGCCATACTCTTTTTCCTCCTTTAATAAAAATCGCTGCTTTGCATGTTTTATAGTAAAGCGGATATTCTATGCCGCTTCGCTACTTACTCATCCTCAAATACCTGTACTTTGTTTAAATATCTTCTGTTACTTTTGTTTTACATTTTCCAGACTTCATGATTCGTAGATGAAACTGCGATCGCTCCAGCTGAAAGTGCCGCCATCACAGATTCTTTGTCCGAGATCAGACCACCTGCAATGATCGGTGTCTTTGACATTTTACAGACTTTTCCGATCACCTTCGGCATCACACCCGGAAGTACTTCGATATAATCGGGCTTCACGGCGTGTTGTTGCTGTCTGATATTCTCATATGCCATTGAATCCAGAAGAAAATACCTTAGGACTGTGAACATCTTAAGTTCCTTCCCCCTTTTAATCAATGCGGCTTTTGTGGAAATTATTCCATCTGCTTCTGTATTTTTCCGAATAAAATCTACGACAATTTCCTTACTGCTAAGACCGCTTATCAGGTCTACATGAACCATCGCAACCTTCCCGGAATCTTTTATCTGTTGGACGATCTCACGGATCGAACAGACATCTCCAAATAAAATAAACACAACCTGGATATCTTCCAAAGAACAGCAGATTTTTAAATCATCCATGTTCTTTACTGCTGCAATGATCGGATTTTCTTCTACTGCTTCATGAAAAAAACTGTTCATTTTTTCACCCCTCATACTATGATCGAGTAGGATGCTCCTGCCCACTCTGTATATTTTGTACAGCCTCTGCACTTGACTCATCGTATAATCGAGCAGGCTGACTTCTGCTCGATCTGTATACTCCGTACAGCATCTCACTTAGCAGCTCGATGATGTACATTCGCCAAATGTAGATCCTTGTGCAAGCACAAATCGGCACTTGGCTCATCGTATACACAAAAAAAGAGCGCCTCTTGTAACAGCCTCATGGCTGATATAACATTCGCTCTCCTGTCACGGCATCTCTCTTCAATTGCTTTTTCAACTTGACTTCACTATATCACATTGCACAATTATATGCAAATAATTTTTTCAAAAATATACTTTTTGTACAGTTTCTACAATTTTTTTGCCAATAATCAGGCTTGTTATTTGAAAAAAGATGTTTTTCTTTATGCAACTTTTCCGTTACTTTATTAACAAATTTTAGAATCAATTTTCTTTAATCTGAACGCTCACTTTTTACCATTTCTGTTCTGACTATTAAGCTTCTTTTTTTACATCAAAATGAAGTTCTCAGGATCGGGATCGCATTGATCACCGGTTCTTCGTACGGATGAACTTTCTTGATTGCTTCAATTGTCCTGTCAACTGCTTCTGTAAATACAGTGACTTCAACCTTTACTTCCGGTTCTTTACTGATCTCTCCTTCATTTCCAATATAAGGATTGCAGCCTTCAAGCGGACGCCAGTATCCGGTCACTTCACTTGATGACATACAGGAATCATAGTTCCCGATATGTCCGGCATCTACTTCCTGGAGGGTTTTCTGGAGAGCCGGAAGATGTGTTTCCGGGATGAAAATTTCTAATTTGCAGTATTTGAAATCCATGGTGTGTTCCTTTCTTCTTACTATGCATTTTTATGATGATACCAGGGTCAAAAGGGCAGAAAGCCGATGCATTTATAATATACTACAATTCTTTTTCATGCAAATTCTATAGAAATTTTCAACTCGTTAATCAATTTTTACTAATTTTTTAATTATCTAAACAATGTTTTGCACAGTAGGATAGTTCTTCATGATGTTCTTCAAAGAAAACAAAAGCCTTCAAACTGATCTTTTTCAATCAATTTAAAGGCTTTTACATTATTCAAATATCACCCTATATATAGTTTCTATTCACTTTTTTCCTGTAAAATATCTACGATCGTCTTCTCCGTTCCGATCATTCCCGGTGATGCGATCTCTCCCATATGACGCATGGTATCTTCCGGTGTAAACCCATTGATTCCATGAATATCATCAATAAAGATTTCATGCATTGCAAAATCCGCCGACTGAAATGCGGCATTTACCGCCACGACTCCTTTCATCGTACAGCCCTTATTTCCGCCATGACAGATCATACCGGTAATACTGCTGGACATGTTGTTGATCGTTCTTGCCATTGCATGCTCATCACCTCCATGAAGGAAAACCAACGCACAGGCCATTCCTGTACCGGCAGCAATGCCACAGCCACAGAAAGCAGAAAGCTTACCGGAATACTCTTTGATATACATGCAAATAAGATAGCTTAATGCGGTGGCACGATATAAGGTTTCATCGCTTAATCCGCGAATCTTGCAAACACCGTAAAGAGGCATGGTTGCAATAATTCCATGTGCCCCGGAACCGGTAATGCTCATGGCCGGTCTGTCAAGTCCGATCACACGGGCCTCAATTGCTGCATTGCAAAGTAAAGATGCAGTTTTTAACTCATCATCCGAAATAATCTTTCCGTCATTTTTCTCAAGCAAATACCGTGCATAGGTTGTTCTCGGGTTCTGGATTCCTTCTTCAAAAAGAGCATAGTTCATCTCATAGGCAGCCTTGATAAATTCAATTTCCTCTGCCGGAACTTCTTTAGCATATTTATAAATCTGTTTTAATGTGTAATCGTGGATCAAAGCTTTCTCTTCATGACTACTTTCTCCGGATGTCTCTTCTTTTTCCAGAATCACTTCTCCATTTACTTCCATACGAACAATATTCGTATGTGCATCGCGGATTCGAACCATCGCCTCTCCACCTGTTGTCTTTACACGGGCTTCGATAAAAATACGGCTTGTGATCTCACTCATTTTCACAACGATTTTTCCGTCTTTTACTAATTGCTCTGCTGCCACATTGTCAGCTTCTGTTACATCCGCAAGACTCTCCAGTTCTTTCTCCGGTTTTCCTGCTACGGCTCCAAGCGCTGCTGCATATTCATTCCCGTAAAAGTGGCTGTTTGGAATACCACATGTATACGCATTTTTATACATACCGCTGTTCAGCAAAAGTGTAACCTGTTCCAGTTCTCCAGAAATGTAGGATTTTGCCTTTGAAACCGCATATGCGATCGCTCCCGGCTCAGTTACTCCAAGAGCCGGACGCATATCATCTTTGATTAATTGTGTTAATTCATGCATTTTCTTTTTCTCCTCTAATCAGATATTCAGATTATTGACTGCTTCAATGCTACTTCCATTGTAGCAAAGTTAAATGCATTATTCTACCAGATGACAGGCTACATAATGTTCATTTCCAACATTTCTGAAGATTGGTCTTTCTTCATGGCAACGTTTTGTAGCATATGGACATCTGGATGCAAATTTACATCCAACCGGTGTATCGATCGGACTCGGGACATCTCCTTGCAACATAACCGGTTTCTTAGTTTTACTGATCGCAGGGTCAAGCTCAGGAACCGCCGACATCAATGCTTTTGTATATGGATGCAGTGTCTGCTCATATAATTCTTCTGTCTCTGCAAATTCCACCAGAGATCCAAGGTACATAACACCTACTTTTTGGGAAATATGTCTGACCATAGAAAGATCATGTGCAATAAACAAATAAGTAAGTCCAAGACTTGCCTGCAGATCTTCAAGCATATTTACTACCTGTGCCTGAATACTGACATCAAGTGCCGAAATAGGCTCATCGCAGACTACAAAATCCGGATTTACTGCAAGTGCTCTTGCAATCCCGACACGCTGCCTTTGTCCACCTGAAAATTCATGAGGATAACGGCTGGCATGGTCTTTTCCAAGACCAACTGTATTCAACAATTCATAGATGCGTTCCTGTCTTTCCTTACCTTCATAAAGATGATAAATATCCAGTGGCTCACCGATAATATCTGAAACCGTCATACGAGGATTCAGAGATGCATATGGATCCTGGAAGATCATCTGCATTCTTTTTCTATATGGCCATACTTCGGCTGCGCTCAACTGTGCAATATCTTTCCCATCAAATATGATTTCTCCTGCTGTCGGTTTATAGAGACGCATGATCGAATATCCGGTTGTAGATTTTCCACATCCGGACTCTCCTACAAGTCCGATTGTTTCTCCCTTTTGAATTTTGAAGGAAACTCCGTCCACTGCTTTTACATACTCGATTTTTTTACCTAAAAATCCTTTTTTATTCTCAAAATACATTTTCAGGTCTTTTACTTCCAGAAGTGTATTATTTGGCATGTCGGATTCCTCCTTTCTGACTTTCGTACTCTTCGTTCCGAGGTGCCTGCGGATGGCACATAAAACAGCTTACACGATGTGTATCACTGATATACTGTTCCGGCACCGGCATGGATGCGCATACCTTCATTGCATATTTGCATCGCGGATAAAACGGGCAGCCTGTCGGTGGATGAAGCATATCCGGCGGTGTTCCAAGAATCGGAACCAGTCTTTCTTTTGATGCTTCTCCGGTTACTTTTGGTACAGAGTTCAAAAGTCCCATGGTATATGGATGGTGCGGTTCATAGAAGATTTCTTCTGTTGTTCCTTCTTCCATAATTTTTCCGCCATACATAACGATGATTCTGTCACAGATACTTGATGCACATCCTAAGTTATGTGTGATCAAAATAGTAGCTGTTCCAAGTCTTTCATTTAATTCTTTCATAAGAGCCAGTACCTGGGCCTGAATGGTAACATCCAGCGCGGTTGTCGGCTCGTCTGCGATCAGAAGCTCCGGCTCACAGGAAAGTGCCATCGCGATCATTGCTCTCTGTCTCATACCGCCTGAAAATTCATGCGGGTAGGAATGAAATCTTTTTTCCGGTGAAGGAATACCTACCAGCCGCAGCATTTCAAGTGCACGTTTTTTTGCATCTTCTTTTTTAATTTTATGATGTGTCAGAATGGCTTCTGTAATCTGATCACCAATTTTAAATAACGGATTCAATGATGTCATCGGATCCTGGAAGATCATAGCAATGTGATCCCCCTGAATCTTACGCATCTCACTTTTTTTCTTCTTCAAAAGATCTTCTCCGTTAAAGAGAATCTCCCCGTCTTTTACTCTTCCCGGATATGCAAGCAGTCCCATAATAGAAAGTGACGTAACACTCTTCCCACTGCCTGATTCACCTACAATACCAATGATCTCGCCTTTATCTAATCCAAAACTGACATCACGGATCGCCTGCACCTCTCCTAAATGCGTAAAGAAAGAGGTATGTAAATTTTTTACATCTAATAATTTTTCACTCATTTGCTTTTTCCTCCTTATTTACGCTGTTTTGGATCGAATGCATCTCTTAAACCATCACTTAATAAGTTGAATGTAAGGATTGTAACTGAAATGGCAATCGCCGGATATACCATCTGATATGGATATACATAAATTCCTGCTAAAGCGTCATTACACAAAGTACCCCAGGAAGCCATCGGTGCAGAAATACCAAGACCTACGAAGCTCAGGAATGCTTCATTGAAAATTGCACTTGGAATCTGCATTGCCATATTTACCATGATAGGTCCCATCATATTCGGGATTAGGTGTTTCACAATAATTCTCTTTGTATCTGCTCCTGTTACGATGGCAGCTTTAACAAATTCCTGCTGTTTCAGCGTCAGAACCTGCCCTCTGACGATACGGGCCATTTTAACCCAGAATGTCAAACCTAATGCAATAATGATGGAAGAAATACCAGGTCCTACTACAACCATGATCAAAATAACATACAGCGTCATCGGAATGGAGTCCAGAACGTCAATAATACGCATCATGATATTATCAACCGTTCCACCGCAGTAACCTGCAATCGCACCGTAGAATACACCAACCACAAAGTTGATAAATGCCGCAAACAGACCAACCAAAAGAGAAATACGTGCACCATATACAATACGGATAAACAGATCTCTTCCCAGACCATCTGTTCCAAGCAGATAGGTTTTATTTTTTATCTTCTCCTGCTTTGTAAGCTTCTCACCATCACAAGTGATCACTGTTCTTTCTATCTTGTTTTCCAAAATACTTTTTGCTTCATCGATGGTAACCTCTGTCACATCGCTTCCTGCATAATAGTTTTCAAGGTATTTAATTCCTTTGATCGCTGTTGTATCTAAATCTTTTTTTGCTGCTTTCTTTTCTAATTTCTTATACTCTTTGCTTGCATCTGAATAAACACTATAATCAACACAGATTTCACTGTCTCCGACCACGAAGAAATTTTTCTTTCCATTGACATCTTTATTCTTAACTTCTGCAAGCCCTTCGAGATTTCCCTTTTTATCAACCACAACAACCGTATACTGTGGTGTTACATAAATATTTTTTCCATTGTCAAGCGGATATACTTTCATTACATCCGGAATATTCGCTAATTCCAGATTCTGTTTCTTATAATCATATTTCCAAAACATTGGGATAAAAATAGCCCCAATTGTGATCAAAGCAATTACGATCAACGAAAGGATCGCTATTTTATTGGATTTTAATCTTCTCCATCCGTCTTGTAAAAAAGTAAGACTAGGTCTCTCCATTTTCTCAGCATTTTTTTCTTCCTGTTCCAACGGTGCCCATAATTCCGGAGAAATAACGTTATTTTTTTCGCTCATATTTTCTCACCTGTTTTACTGATATTTAATACGTGGATCAATTAATACATACAGAATATCGACTACTAAAATGCAGATTACAAGTATAACTGAGAAAAATACCGTAATACCCATAATAAGCGTATAGTCTCGGTTAAGAATACTGTTTGTAAACAAGTTTCCGATACCAGGAATACCAAATACCTTTTCTACTACGAAAGATCCTGTGATCAAAGCCGCAAACATCGGTCCGATGTAAGTTACAACCGGAAGCAAGGCATTCCTCAATGCATGTTTTCCAAGTACCTTCCATTCCGGAAGTCCCTTTGCTCTTGCCGTACGGATATAATCCTGGTTCAGAACATCCAACGTAGAAGTTCTTGTCAGTCGTACAACATATGCCAGTGAGAATAATGCACTGACTATAACCGGTCCAATATATCCCTTCCAGCTATTCACACCAAACGATGGTACCCATCCTAAAATCTTGCTGAACAGATATAAGAATCCTGTTGCAAATACAAAGCTTGGGATTGTCGCCCCTAGGGTTGATAGCACCATCAAGACTCGATCTACAAATTTATTTTGCCTCAATGCGGCAATAATACCAAAAAATATTCCGAAACCTAAAATAACTAATGAAGCCCAAATACCGATTGCTAAAGAATATGGAAATCCTGCTGAAATAATATCATTGGTTGTGATTCCTTTTTTCATAAAGGAAATACCAAAATCCCCATGCATATAGTTCCGCATATATGTTCCATACTGTTCAATAAACGGTTTATCAAGACCATATTTTGCTTTCATATTTGCAATAATTACCGGATCGTTCATTTTCTCGCTGGCAAATGGGTCACCTGGAATTGCATTCATTAATATAAATGTCAGTGTCATAATGAACCAGATCGTAATAATCGCAGAAAGTACTCTTTTCGCTATATATCTCAGCATATTACTTCTCCTCTAATAATAGGGAGACCGAAAAGCAAGGTACTTTTCGGTCTTCCTAAAGTCAACAACTACTCAACGATTTCAGCATGGCTGAACATAAATGAATTGCCCAATGTAAGTTCAACATTTTCAACCTGATCTTCATTTATAAGAGCTACGAAAGACGGATAATAAAGCGCTGTGATCGGCATATCATCCATAAGAGCTTTATTCGCTTCTTCCCAGGCTTCATCTCTTTCTTTGCCTAATGATGCCATTGCTTTATCAAAGGCTTCATCAAAGGCTTTGTTGCCCGGATTTAATGTCGTATCGTGCGGAGCACCTTTGTATTCTCTCCATCTCCACTGACATGTATTATTACCATTCTGAGAATAGAAGAGTTTAATAAGTCCACTTGCATCGTATGGGTTATTTGTCCATCCACCAGGAGCCATCTCGTAATCACCTTTACTCTTTGTAGAGTTGAATACACTTGATTCTTCTGCGCGGAGTTTAACTTTGATATTTAAATTTGTTTCCAGCATCTGCTGAATTGCTTCACAAAGTCTCTTGTTCTTTTCAGTATTCGCATATGTGATTTCCACCTCCGGAAAGCCCTCTCCGTTTGGATAACCTGCTTCCGCAAGTTCTGCCTGCGCATCTTCTACCTTAGCCTGACGCGGATCGATTCCATATTCTTCTGCCGGATATCCATCTGCTTCAAGTTCACGGAAATGTGTTCCATCTGTTTTCTGACATGTCGGAGCGATAAAGTTACTTGCCGGGATAGAACCATCTTTTAATACCTGTTCTGTGATCTGCTTTCTGTCGATTGCCTTGGCAACTGCTTTTCTTACATGAACATTATCAAATGGTGCTTTATCTACGTTGAAATTCAGGAACTGTGCTCCTGTATCGGCACTTACGATTACATATGGGTCTTCAGCAACAATCTGTGGAACCTGTTCTGCCGGAAGATGATCCATAACATCAATCTCACCTGCCTGATATGCCTGATATGCGGTATTATCATCTGTAATAAATACTGCTTTGATACCTGGAAGTTTTACTTCATCTGCTGCATAGTAGTAAGGATTCTTTTTCAGTAATAAATGCGATCCAACCTGATATTCTTCTAAGTAGAATGCTCCGTTACTGATTGCTGATTCCGGTTTCTTCTCCCATCCTTCTCCTGCTGCTTCCACTGCCTCTTTTTTAATAGGAAGATAAACGTCATTGGCAACTAACTGCGGGAAGAACGGTGTTGCATTCTTCAAAACAACTTCAAATGTATAATCATCAATTGCTGTTGCTTTGATATCATCATACTCACCTGTTCCTTCAAAATATTCAGTAGCACCTACAACATAATCTGTGATAGCCTGAAGTGCTTCAGATGCAAAATCCGGATCACAAATTCTTCTCCAGGAATATTCGAAGTCTTTTGCTGTCACCGGACTTCCGTCTGACCATTTCGCATCTTTTCTTAAATGGAATGTATATGTTTTTCCGTCCTCTGAAACATCCCATTTTTCCGCGATACCCGGTTTAAAACCATCAGATGTTGATACGGTGAGGCCTTCAAACAACTGCTTACAAATCGCGTCCGATACAGATGCTGAGTTGTTCGTCGGATCCCATTGTTTTGGTTCGGAATCTAATCTCCACATAAGGTATCTACCTTCTTCAGATCCCTCATCTTCTGCTTCCTGTTTTACCGATCCATTGTCAGAAGCTTTTTCTTTTTTGTCACCACACCCCACAAAACTTGCAGCAACCATCGTCAGTGCTAAAAGCAACGCTAAATTTCTCTTCTTCATACATTTCTCCTCCTTTACATCCTTTTTTGAGTTTCGTTTTACGAAAAAGATTTTTTCTGTGTTTTTACTCACAGTATAATTATTACTGACAGTATAATTCTTTTTGTATATTATGTCAAGATATTGACAGCATTCTTTTATTGTTTTATAATATTTCAACAACTGTATGTTTTGTTTTTCTATAAGAAAACAAATAAATTACATAAAGGAGGATTTTCTTATGAAGAAAGCACTAAAAATCTACATTTCTGTAGACATGGAAGGAATGGCTGGTATCACTTCTCCATCCCAGGAACGCGATGAGGTTCCTTCCTTCCGCCGCGCTTTACACAATCAGGTACGCTGGATCATCGAAGGAATTCATGCTTCTTCCAGAAATGAGGAGATTGGGGAAATCACCATTTCTGACTCTCACGGAAGCGGAACGAACCTTTCCTATGATGAACTTTGCCAGATGGATGAACGTATCAGCTTAGTAAGCGGTTCTCCAAGAAGACAGTACATGATGTCTTGCCTGGATGAAACCTACGATGTTGTATTTCTGGCCGGATATCATGCCGGTCCGGGAGAAGATTTCGCCAATATGGATCACAGCTTCTACGGAAGAGTTGTTTCCAGCCTTAAGATCAACGGGGCCTATATGAACGAAAGCACAACGAACGCAGCACTTGCTGCTTCTTATAAGGTTCCGGTCGGTCTTATCATCGGTGATTCCGGTCTTCGCAAACAGCTTATAGACAAAGAAATGATGCCATGGGTAAAATTTGTAACAACAAAAGAAGCTTTATCCCGCTACGCAGCAAAATTCCCTCCGCAAAAAGTTCTCAGGGAAAACACGATTTCTGCAGTAAAGGAAGTTCTTGATTCCGATTTGAGCAAAATTCCTTTATATGAAGTTACAACTCCGATCAAGCTGGGATTTGAATTCAAATCAACAGCAATGGCCGACACCGTTGCACAAATCCCTCGCATGAAACGTTTAAGCGGTACAGAAGTAGAAATCACATGTGATAACATGCATGAATTAGAATGTGGCATCTCTGCAATTACCGGTCTTGCAGGAACAGCTAACTAAAAATTTCGAAGGAGAAAAAGAAAATGGGAAAATATAATTTTGATGAAATCATCGACAGACATGGCACATCTTGTAATAAATGGGAATACAATATTCCGGAAGATGTCGTTCCGATGTGGGTAGCAGACATGGATTTTGCAGCAGCTCCGGAAATTCGCGAAGCAATGCAGAAACGTTTAGATCATCCTGTTTATGGATATACTCATCACAGCAAAGAATTAAAAGATGCCATCGTATCCTGGGTAGGAAGACGTTATCACTGGGATATTCAGAGCGAATGGTTAGGTTTCAGTCCCGGCGTTGTTCCTGCTCTTGTTATGAGTCTTTTATCTCTGACAACACCTGGGGATCGTATTGTGATCATGACACCTGTTTATCATCCATTCTACTCTTCGATTGAAGAAAATGGACGTGTTATCATTAATCACCAGTTAGATTGTGATGAAAACGGACGTTATTCCATTAACTTCGAGCGTCTGGAAGCCCAGATCGACAACCGCTGCAAAGCGATCATGATGTGTAATCCTCATAATCCGGCTGGTCGTGTATGGACAAAAGAAGAGCTTTTGGAAGTTGCTAAAATCGCCGAACGCCATGAGCTGTATATTATTTCAGATGAGATCCATGCCGATTTCGTATATGGCGGAAAACACCATACTCCGATGGCATCCGTATCAGAATATGCTATGGAACATACAATCACAGCTTTGGCACCGAGTAAAACCTTTAATGTTGCCGGTCTTTGTCAATCTTATGTTGTTATTCCGAACAAGAAATTATACAATGCGTATGACGCAACCTATAATGCGTTTGATCTTGGGGATAACGTTTTCGGTATGACAGCGCTGACTGCCGCATATACAAAAGGCGAGGAATGGCTTACAGAAATGCTTCAATATCTCGAAGCTAACAGAGATTTCACCGTGGAATATATCAGAGAAAATATTCCGGAAATCAGCGTTTGGTCACCTGAAGGAACATATCTTCTGTGGCTTGATTGTTCAAAACTTAATCTGGAAAATGACGAATTAAATCAATTTTTCTTAGAAAAAGCAAAGGTAAAAATGAATCCTGGATATCGTTTCGGTGCTCAGTGCAGCACTTATATGCGATTAAATATTGGCTGTCCACGCGCTCAACTTCAGGAAGCTCTTGCCCGCATTGAAAAAGCAATCAAAAACCGCTAGTTTTTATACTTAAATTGCGAAAGGAGGAGCGGGATCATGTATGGAAGCCGAATTCGCGAAATGCGAAAAAAAAGAGGGCTCACGCTCAAAGAGGTAGCTGAAGCTACCGGATACACAATAGGTCATATATCACAAATTGAAAGAGATTTAAAATCTCCTTCACTCGTGGCACTTAGAAAAATTGCAGTCTGCTTAGATTGTTCAGAAGTATGGTTGATCATGGGTGACTCCGAACTCTCTGCCAAGTCACCTGAAGAAGGAAAGAAATCAAAGGAATCTTATTTGGTGAGAAAAGAGAACCGAATTCCAATGAAAATCCCGGAAATTGATGTTTCCTACTCTATTTTTACACCTTCTAAACTTCCGAACGCACAAGAAGCACAAATGACCGGACTCATCGTGAGATTAAAACCGAACACCTGGGTAACTGAGCAAATGATTTCACATGGTAATTACGACGAAAGTCTCCTGCTCCTCAAAGGGGAATTAGAACTCCGCATCGATAACAGCACTTATATAATCTACGAGGGCGACAGTTTCTATATCCCTAAAAATTGTTTACATAACTACTTGAATACATCAGATGAAGAAGCGACTATAATTGTTTATTTTTCACAATTAATTTATTAAGGAAAACACGATTATGAAATATATTATTGATGGACATTTTGACCTGCTAAGCGATGTCGCTGTACGCCGCAAAAATGGTGAGCACAAGGTCATCGAAAGATTGTACTATCCTGCATTCAAAAAAGGAAATGTTACCGGAATCGTTGCCTCACTCTTTGTAGACAGCCAGTACCTGCCTTACGGAAGTGTTTCCATCGCTCTGGAACAGATTGCAGCTCTCCACTGTGAGATCAGCGAAAGTCCGGAACTTCTTATGCTTTGTACATGTGCCGATGACTTTGTAAAAGCTGCTCTGGAAAAAAAGGTCGGTATCCTTCTCTCCTTTGAAGGAGCAGAACCGGTATCTTCCTGCCTCATGTTACACGCATTCTACGCCGCAGGCGTAAGAGGACTGGGACTTACCTGGAGCCGCAGAAATATGGCAGCTGACGGCTGTGATTTTACCGGAAATGCAAAAAAAGGCGGTCTGACCGACTTTGGCCAAATGCTTGTAAAAGAAGCCGAATCCTTAAACATGATCATTGATCTCAGTCATTTAAGTGACGAGGGCGTGGATGATGTCTTATCCATTACCTCCTGCCCACTGATCGCATCGCATTCTAATGCACGGGCAGTTGCTCATAATAACAGGAATCTGAAGGATGAGCATTTAAAAGAAATCGCCAAACGTGGCGGTGTTGTGGGACTGAATGCCTGCAGTATCATTAACGCAGATGCCGGCAGCACAGCTGACCGCCGGCAAATGCTTGCACACCTGGATCACATGATCCAGGTAATGGGAGAACAGCATGTCGGTTTCGGATTTGACTTTTGCGATCTCTTCTTAAAGAACAGTTCCGCACAAGACTTATCCCTGATGCCGGAATTTCCTTTCGATATTCTGTCCGGCGGTCATGCGGACATTCCGGATTTCTTGCAGAATATGAAGAAACATAATTATTCAGATGAACGGATTTCTCTCATTGCAGGTAAAAACTGGCTTTATGCATTCGAAAAAATTCTAAAAAAATAGTTTATCAGAAGGAGTATTTTTGTTATGAATTCAAATATGACAGAACAATTAGATCAGCTTTTCCGTATGTGGGATCGCGGTCTTTGCCCTGGCGCTCAGGTATTGATTCGCCAGCACGGTAAAACTCTTTACGAAAAATGTTTTGGATATGGAAATCTTGAAAATAAATTAAAAATCCATAAAGAAAGTATTTTCCATGTCGCATCGATTTCCAAAGAATTTACTGTTATGTCTATTCTTCTTCTCTGGAAAGAAGGAAAACTTGATTTAGATGACAACATCAGAAAATATTTAGATGAATATATCAACATTGAAACACCGATTACGATCCGCCAGATGATGAATAATGTCAGCGGACTTCGCGACCAATGGGAACTCTTATTTTTACGCGGTATCAAGATCAACGATCAGATTGACATGGATGATATCAATACAACGATATCTCTTCAGAAATCGCTGAACTTTGAACCGCAGTCACAGTATTTATACAGTAACACCGGTTTCCACTTATTGGCACTTATCGTTGAAAAGCTGTCGCAAATGAGCTTCCCACAATTTGTAAAAGAACGTATTTTCACTCCACTCGGAATGACACATTCTTTTGTCCGTGAAAGCTTTACACAGATTGTTCCGGATCTTACTTACTCTTACCAGGACGAAGGTGATGATACATTCTACTACAATCCACTGAACTATGCACTTTACGGACCAACCTCTGTAAATACCTGTGCTTCCGATCTCTGCAAAGTATTAGATGAGTACATTCATCCAAATGTGATCGATCCTGAAATTATCGAGCTTATGAAGAAACCTGTCCTTCTCAGCAATGGCAAAACGGCTGAATACTGCGGCGGACTGATCACCCATAAGCTTCATGGTCTGGATGTATTCGGTCATGGCGGTGCAGATGCTGCATACCGTGGTGAAATTATTTGCATTCCGGAAAAAGAACTGGAGCTTGTACTGATCAGTAACACCACAACTTACGCAATGTCTAAGCTTGCCGATAAAGCCACCTGCATCGTACTCGGATTACCGGATTGTACCGAACCAGCCGTGCCGGAACATGAAAATGCACCTGCTCGCAGCGGTGTATTCCTGACAGCACTTCCGGATGATCCAATGTTTGTTGATATTACAGAGCAAAACGGTACTTTCTATATGCAAAGAGAATGGTGCCGCACAGAACTGGTAAAAGAAGAGGATGGCGGTTATCGCATTGGTTCATTGGATGAAAAGATCTACTTCACAGATAACGGAATCCTTTATCGGCTTCCTGGTCGTGTACTTACATTGACCCCTGCCAAGCCTGCAGATCCGGCACTTTTCCAGGAAGGAACCTATTACAACGATGAAACCGATTCCTTCATGAAATTAGTGAAAGTTGAAAATACCTGCGAAATCCATATGCGTCGTCATGGGAAAACAACACTTTACCAATCAGCATCAGGAAGTATTATCTTCCGAATGGATGCAAATCTTGTAATGTATGTAAAAGCTGAAAATGATACCATCATTATGGATGGCGGTCGTATAAAACATATCATTTACCAAAAACAATAAATTAACAGGACGCATGAAAAAACTTTCGTTTTTTCATGCGTCCTGTTGCTTATGGATACAATAACAGCTGTATTACACAAACAAAACTATTTTCAGCATACTGACCGGATCACATCGCTTTTGATGCGCTCTTTTACACTTTCTAATTCTCCAGATACTTCCGTATACAATCTTCCTTCAACTGCTCCCCAATCACGATCACAACCTCCTGCCCGTCTCCGATCGGCTTCATACTGATCTCATGACCGGTTGCATTCAGCTGCATCCAGCTTCCTGCATCATCTTTCACGAATCCCTTCACCCGGAAAATACCGCCACATTCTGGATCCTGCATCATCTTCGCAACCTGCGTCTTCAATTCATCTGCAGAAATTTTCAATTCCATAAAATACAACGAATCAAAACCTTTTTTCTCATCCAGCTCCATCTTCCGATAATTTTCTGCAACATAACCGCTCTTTAAGATCTTATCAAAATCCTCTTTCGAAAGCTCTGCTCCATCTTTTCTCATGATTTCCCGATCCAGCCTTCGCTTGCACTGAACCTGTTCAAGCGCTCTGTTCAAATGTTCAATTGTATTTTCAATCTGTTCTTTTGTTGCTTCTTCTGCCCTGCTGAGGATGATGCTTCCTGCATTTGCAGCCTCGGACGCAAGCAGATAGTCTGCTTCTTCTGACAATTCCGGCTCCAGTTTTGCGTCAACGATCGTAATCACATTGCCAATCTCATACCACTTATCCAGTGGTTCATCGTGAAGAACGTCAAAAAATTCGTCTACATCATAAATCCCGGATGGCTCAACAATTACTCTGTCATATCCACACATTCCCATTGCGATCAACTTCGTCCGGAAACGCCGCCTGTGCGTCTCTTTGTCGCACCCACCGGAAATCATTTCAAGCTCACAGTTATCTCCCATCAGGTCCCGCAAAAGAAGCATATCTACATTTACCGCACCAAAATCATTCTCAAGGATGCCAATGTTCATTCCTTTATCCAGAAGATATTTTGCATATTTTTTTATAAACGTTGTCTTGCCGGAGCCTAAGAAACCGGTGATTAAATCTATTTTTACCATCGCTAATCTTCCCCTTTGATTTTTTAGTTCTTCAAAAATTTTCTGCTGTAATTTTACTTCCTTCTCTCTACTTTTAAGATAATAGCATATTTTTTTAGTTTCTTAAAGGAACTCAAATAAAGAACTCAAACAGAAACTTAAATTTTGAGTTCCTATTTGAGTTCTTTTCATTTTTTCTAAAAAATCATTTTCCTTTTTACTTTTCTTCTTTCTTTATCCCAGCCTTCTCCAGAATCCCGTTCCACATCTGCTCTCGCTTTTTCTCCCGTTCTGCCTTTCCGTCATTCCACTTCTGTATAAATGCCATCTGTTCCAGATCATCTCGCTCTTCCATAAACAGCCTCTCTTTCTTACATTTATTCAGATGAATTATTTCCTGTACCTGACTATTATATGCGTGTCCGCAATGATTCTTTCCACTTTGCACGTTATATTTATAAGCAAGAAAAAAACAGGCATCACCCCCGACACCTGATTTTCTCTCACTTATTCACTCTTTAATTTTCTCTTCTTTCTTCCCCAGATATACATGGACAGTACAATCGCCACGCAATCCGTAAGTGCCTGTCCGTAAATGACTCCGTTTAATCCGAACACTGCATTCAACAGATACAGTAAGGGAATCAGCAGAAGTCCCTGTCGGAGCACCGACAGAATCGTTGCAGGAAGTGCATCTCCAGTAGACTGCATGCAGTTCATATTTACAAAAAGGATTCCGATAAACGGTCCGGAAACCATATATGCAGCCAGCATTTTCACGCCATAATATATAACGTCTTTATCGTTAATGAACAGGTGGATAATTGGTTCTCGAAAAAAGAAAAATAATGCCGTCGCCAGGATTCCAACGACCAGACAGCATTTTTTCGTAAAACAGTCCACTTCCATAAAACGTTTCTGATTGCCTGCCCCAAAATTGTAACCCATCAGCGGCTGCACGCCGTTTGCAAGTCCCATTTGAAGGAAGGTAATAAACATATTTGCCTTGAATACAATTCCAATCGCCGCCACCGGTGCATTTCCGTACTTGACCAGAATCTGATTCAGCACGATCGTTGATACACTCATCAGTGCTGAAAAAATTGCGGTCGGAAAACCGATCGAACATACCCTTGATAAAACCTGCTCTCCGCATTTGAAATACTTCGGACTGACGGAAAAGCTTTTACTCTTTTTCATGAAATACCAGAGATAATAAATGCTTGCCAGAATATTGCCGATCGTTGTCGCAATCGCAGCCCCTGCCGCCCCCATTCCAAGTCCGCTGATAAATACCGGATCCAGAACAATGTTGGCAACTGTACCGATCATACTTCCGATCATCGCCTCACTGCTTGCACCTTCCGCACGAACGATAAAGCTTGACGCTGCTGACCAGATGATAAATGGTGCACCATAGGAAACGTGAAATGTATAACCTTTTGCCATCTCATAAGTCTGACTGTTCGCACCAAATGTGTAAAGGATCGGTTTCACAAAGAAAATCAGGATCAAAGCAAATAAAATCCCGACGATCAGTGATGCATAGGTTACAAATGCCGATGTATTCTTTACCCGTTTCTCATTTTTTTCTCCCATCGCCATAGATGCAACGGCACTTCCACCCATACCAAACATATTTGCAAATGCCATCAGTAAAATAAATATCGGATTGGTCAGACTGACCGCTGCTACCTGCAGTGGATCCCCAGTCTGTCCAACAAAAAAGGTGTCTGCCATATTGTAGACAACCGTGACCAGACTGCTGATCACGCTTGGTATTGCCATCTTCGCAACGGCTTTTGACACCTTCATACTTCCCATCAGTTCATTTTCATTCATCTGTCCGTCCTCCGTGTTGTTTTTTTCTGCCTGCGTTTTTCTTTACCGTATTCGCAGGAAAAGTATCCAGATTCTGCAACATTTTCTCTGCGATCCGCAGAAATTCCTGCCGTTCTTCTTTTGTCACTCCCTGCAGCAAAATCGTTTCCGACTCTTCGATCTCACTCTTAAGCACAGCTTCTATCTGCTCTGCTTTTTCAGTAAATACGATTTTCTTATATCTTCCATCATTTGGATCAGTCTCTCTTTTTATCAGTCCATTTTTCTCCAAAGATTTCAGTGTCTCTGTTGCCGTGGAAGGACGAAGTCCGAATTCCTGTTCAATATCCTTCTGATAGACAGATCTGTTCTGAGATTCTACTAAAATATAATTTAAAATATTCCCCTGTGCACCGCTGATCCCGATTGTTTCCTGGATTGCCCTGGACCGTCTACGGAGACGGTTGGAAATCTGATTGATCTTCTTTCCTGTCTGCATGATAACCTCCCTTGCACTTATGATATTTTACTTTATCATTTTTTGCATTAAATACTTCGTTTCCTAAGTATTTTAGGGCAGATTTTAAAAAAAGTCAATCAAAAAAAGAGACAGCCCATCATTTTGACAAGCCATCCCTTTTCGTCATATTTTATAAATCCTACGCTTCAGACTCTTTCTTAGCTCCAAAGTAAGCCTTCAGAGAATTGATCACAATAACAAGTCCGAGTGCCATCAGCAGAACTGCGATGATCAGCTGAAGTCCTTCTACAAGGAATACTGCTGAGCCGGCCTGGTAAGCTTTTACAAGACCGATTGTTCTTTCTACCAGTGCGGTTCCTGTTACGCAAAGCATGATAATAAGCGGTGGGAAAAGCATTTTGTTGCTTCTTCCTGTCACTTTCAGGAATACGCAAAGTGTTACAAGTACCAGAGCGGAAAGCAGCTGGTTGGCTGATCCGAACAATGGCCAGATATTTGCATATCCAATTCGTGTCAGAACATAGGCACATACAAGTGTAAGGATTGTTGAGAAGTAGGTATTGCAAAGGAATTTTCTCCATCCTTCTGCATGTTCCATATCATCTACACTGAAGAGTTCCTGGAAACTCATACGTCCGATACGTGCTACTGCATCCAGACTGGTGAGTGCAAGTGCAGATACGCACATGGTCATGAAGCACTGTGCTACATAAACCGGAACTCCGAACATTTCAAAGAATCCTGCAACACCGCTTGAGAATACCTGGAATGGTGTTCCTGCTGCCGGTGTTCCGTCTGCTGCTGCAGCTGCACCAGCTACACAAAGTGCGAGGACTGCAAGAAGACTTTCCAGAACCATGGCTCCATATCCAACCTTCAGCATATCTTTTTCATTGGATACTGTCTTTGAGGAAGTACCGGATGAAACCAGGCTGTGGAATCCGGAAACGGCACCACAAGCTACCGTAACGAACAGGATTGGGAACATATCTCCTAATGTGTCGTTGTGGAATCCTGTAAATACAGGAAGGTTCATTGTCGGATGTGCAACTAAAAGTCCAAGTGCTGCTCCGGCGATCATTCCGATGAACATATAAGTCGTCATTGCATCACGAGGCTGTTTTAAAAGCCACATCGGAAGTACTGCTGCAAAGAAGATATATACAAATGTGATATAAGTCCAAGTATCTTTACCTGCTGTGATCGGTGCAAGCATACCAAGAGCAAGCGCTGCTACTGTAAGTACAAGGCCAAGAACTGTTTCTTTCCATCCGCGGAACTGGAATTTTTTCTGCACCAGACCAAATACCATTGCAAATGCAATGAATAAAAGGGAAATAGTTCCTGCAGCTCCGTTTGTCTTTGCTGCATCTGCAAGTTTTAAAGCTCCGTCGACTTCTGTATACGCATTGAATGTACCTGCAACCATATCTGCAAATGCTGCGATAACAAGAAGTGTGAACAGCCAACAGAACAACAAGAATAATTTTCTACCGAATTTACCAATGTATTTCTCGATCAGAAGTCCCATAGACTTTCCGTCATTTTTTACACTCGCATATAAAGCTCCGAAATCTGTTACCGCACCGAAGAAAATGCCTCCGATCAGTACCCACAGTAAAACAGGAAGCCATCCAAATACAGCTGCCTGAATGGCGCCGGTAACAGGACCTGCACCTGCGATTGACGAAAACTGATGACTGAATACTGTCCAGCCGTCTGTCGGAACGTAATCCTTTCCATCTGCGAATTTCTTTGCTGGTGTCTCTGCCTTTGGATCGATTCCCCATTTGTTAGCAAGCCAGCGTCCGTAGAATACATATGCACAGCAAAGTAAAACGGCTGCGATCAGTACAATAACTAATGTATTCATACTTATCCCTCTCTTTCTCTCTTCCAGTAAAAATTGTTTTATATAGTATTTTAATTTGATAAGCTTTTATCAAATTGCCATAGTGGTGTTTTACCCCTTTAAAGGGCGTTTGTCAATGGATTTTCGGCATTTTCGGCACGTTCACATGATTTTTTAGAGTATGCTCTGTTTTTTTGTGCATTTTTCCATACTCCGCGTTACAAAAACATATGACCGCTTCGCGAAAGCATTCCTGTAATATACAATTTGTCCGTGATACCTGCATCTGACTCCAGAATATGAGACTCCAGAATATGACCGGATATATTTTTATATTGATATTGACATTTTTTCTCAACCGAACTATACTGAATTTTGTAAATGAAACGGGGAGCTTGTTTGACAGGCTGAGAGGAAGTTCAGAACTTCGACCCATATACCTGATTTGGATAATGCCAACGTAGGAACGTATATTTTGATGATAACGGGAGATACATTGGTATCTCTCTTTTTTTGATATACGGCGTCAAATACCATCAGCATACTCTGATGATATTTGAGAAACAGGATTTCTTATAATAATATGAAATGATACCAGGGTCAAAAGGTCAGAAAGCTGATGCAAGCTTGCTTGCAAGAGGATTTTTGACCTCTTGACCCGCCAAAAACATGAGTAAGTAGCCATTTTTCAAAGAAAAATGAGCGGATTACGAATGTTTTTGAGGATTGCGAGAGTGCAAAGCACGTAGCAATCTGGTATCAAAGGGGTCAAAATACCTTTTGACCCCAACATCATGAAATTCCACATTCAACCAGGGTTTACACGAAAATGAATAAGGTAAAGTTGAGATTGGGCGAGAGTTCATGAAGGGGTACACCACCACGGGTGTAATTCTTTGTGTACTCTTTTTTCATTTTTAAGAACTTTTCCGTTTTGAAAGGAGGTTTTCCCATGATTACAGTTAATGGTAAAGAAGTTACTCTGACCGGACCGCTCAGTGTTGCGGATTATCTGGAACAAAACAATTATCAGATCAAACGGATCGCCGTTGAAATGAATGGTGATATTTTACCAAAATACAGCTATTCTGACACCATGCTCAAAGACGGGGACCGTCTGGAGGTTGTAAGTTTTGTAGGAGGAGGCTAAGAAATCATGTATCATACACTTACAAAAGAAGAAATCTACACCGCCCTTGACGAGCGACATTCACCGGAGACGCAGAAGCTTCTCTCGGCAGGAAATGTAGCGATCGCAGGGCTTGGCGGTCTTGGCTCTAATGTTGCTTATGCGCTTGCACGGATTGGTGTCGGTCATCTTCACCTGATTGATTTTGACGTAGTTGACATTACCAATCTGAACCGCCAGCAATATTTCATGGAGCATATCGGAATGTACAAGACCGATGCCCTGAAATCCCTGCTTCTGAAGATCAATCCGTATCTGGATATCCGCACAGACTGTGTAAAAGTTACGGACGATAATCTGCAGGAATTATTTGCAGATGCCACAATTGTCTGCGAAGCGTTTGATAATCCTGAAGCCAAAGCAATGCTGGTCAATGGAATTCTGGAACATTTCCCAGAGAAAAAACTCGTATCCGCAACCGGAATGGCTGGCTATGGAAGCAGCAATACCATTATCACAAAACGGATCATGAAAAACTTTTATCTGTGTGGTGATGGCGTAACAGCACCAACTTACGGTCATGGACTGATGGCGCCGCGTGTTGCCATCTGTGCCGCACATGAAGCCAACATGATCACGCGGCTGATCCTCGGTGAAGAAGAAATTTAAAAATATAAGAAAGAAGGAACTTTATTATGAGTACAAATGAAGATAAATTTATCCTGGGAGGTCATGAATTCACTTCCCGTTTTATTCTCGGATCCGGTAAATTTTCTCTGGATCTTGTAAAAGCCTGTATCGAAAAAGCAGAAGCTCAGATCATCACACTTGCCCTGCGTCGCGCAAATGAAGGCGGTCTTGCAAATATCCTGGACTATATTCCGGACAATGTAACCCTGCTTCCAAATACATCCGGTGCACGTAATGCTGAGGAGGCAGTCCGTATCGCCAGACTTTCCCGTGAAGTCGGATGCGGCGACTTTGTAAAGATCGAAGTCGTTCATGATTCCAAATACCTGCTTCCGGACAACTACGAAACCATCAAAGCAACAGAAATCCTTGCAAAAGAAGGCTTTGTTGTCATGCCGTATATGTACCCGGATCTGAATGCTGCAAGAGCACTTGCTGATGCCGGAGCTGCCTGCATTATGCCGCTCGGCTCTCCAATCGGTTCCAACAAAGGGCTCAGCACAAAGGATTTCATCCAGATCCTGATTGATGAGATCGATCTGCCGATCATCGTTGATGCCGGAATCGGTCGCCCTTCCCAGGCTTGTGAAGCCATGGAAATGGGTGCTTCCGCTGTCATGGCAAATACTGCTATCGCAACTGCAGGAAATGTTCCTGCCATGGCAGAAGCTTTCAAAAAAGCCATTGAAGCCGGACGCAGTGCTTATCTTTCCGGACTGGGACGCACCATCGAAAGAGGCGCAAGCGCATCCTCACCTCTGACAGGATTCTTAGAGAATTAGGAGGCAGTCAAAATGGAAAATTCACATATCAACGAAAGTATTTTAAGTGAGGAAATTCTGGAGGACCAGAAAAAGAACCGGATCGATCATATGACCTATCTTCCGGATATGGAGGACATTGGTTCTGACGTGATGGATCAGGTAGTGAGCGCCATGAATGCTTATGATTATGACAAATATACGGAAGCAGATGTAAAGCGTGCTATTGCACACGACATCCGTACACCGGAAGATTTTGCTGCTCTTCTTTCTCCTGCTGCTCTTCCGCTTCTGGAGGAAATTGCACAGGCTGCCCAGGAAGAGACACGAAAACATTTCGGAAACAGCGTCTACATGTTTACTCCGATCTACATTGCAAACTACTGCGAAAACTATTGTATTTACTGTGGTTTCAACTGCCACAACAAGATCAACCGTGCACAGTTAAATGAGGAAGAAATTGAAAAAGAAATGGCAGCCATCGCCAAAACAGGTCTTCAGGAGATCCTGATCCTGACCGGTGAAAGCCGCAGCAAATCCACGGTGGAATATATCGGAAATGCCTGCAAGATCGCGCGCAAATATTTTAAAGTTATCGGACTGGAAATTTATCCGGTTAACTCAGATGAGTATGCATATCTCCACGAATGCGGTGCAGACTATGTAACCGTTTTTCAGGAAACTTACAATTCCGACAAATACGAAACCCTGCATCTTGCCGGGCATAAGAGGATCTTCCCTTATCGTGTAAATGCACAGGAACGTGCACTGATGGGCGGAATGCGTGGTGTCGGCTTTGGTGCCCTGCTTGGCCTGGATGATTTCAGAAAAGATGCTTTTGCAACCGGATACCATGCTTATCTTCTCCAGAGAAAATACCCGCATGCTGAGATCGCGTTCTCCTGTCCGAGGCTGTGCCCGATCATCAACAATGACCGGATCAATCCGATGGATGTCCATGAGCCACAGCTTCTCCAGGTAGTCTGTGCTTACCGTCTGTTCATGCCATTTGCAAGCATTACGGTATCTACCAGAGAATGTGCTCGTGTAAGAGACAATCTGACACAGATTGCTGCAACCAAGATTTCTGCCGGAGTCAGCACCGGAATCGGAAGCCATGTGGATGATATTGAGGATAAGGGAGATGACCAGTTCGAGATTTCTGACGGACGTTCCGTAGATGAGGTTTATCAGGCACTTCTTTCCAACAATATGCAGCCGGTTATGAGTGATTATATCTATGTATAGAGATCTTATTGCCGTAACAAACCGCCATCTCTGTTCCCGTCCTTTTACAGAACAGATCACCCGTGTCTGCAAGCTGCATCCGAAAGCTCTGATCCTGCGTGAAAAAGATCTGCCGGAAGAGGAATATTTTTCTCTTGCCCGGCAGGTGAAGGAAATCTGTGAACAGTTTAAAGTTCCGTTTATTCCGCATTTTTATCCAGCCGTTGCGAGAGAACTCGGCTGCGACAGGCTACATTTACCACTTCCACTTTTGCTTGAAAATCCGAAAGTGGTTTCCGATTTTCATACAGTTGGAACTTCCATCCATTCTGTTTCTGAAGCAGTCGAAGCGGAAAAGCTGGGAACTTCCTATCTCACAGCAGGACATATTTATGTTACCGACTGCAAGAAAGGGCTCCCGCCACGGGGACTTCCATTTCTGCAGAATGTATGCCAAGCTGTGCAGATTCCGGTTTATGGCATTGGCGGAATCAAAATTGATGAAACACAACTGCACGAACTGAAAAATGCCGGTGCTGCAGGAGGTTGTGTGATGTCAGGGATGATGCACGTCTGACCGGTCATTCCTCAAAATAAAAAAGGCACTATGCAGGGTAGCATATCAAACTGATATTGTCACCTTGCACAGTGTCTTTTTTATTTCACCCGAAGTTGCACTTCTTTGCCTTCTTCTACTTTTATATTTCTGTCTGTCCGTACAATAATATGTTCATGATTCATTGTTTCAACATAATACTGTCTGTAAAACCCAAGAAATTCTTCCTGTCTTACAATTCCTTTCACAGAACCTTCTGCTGCAAATTCCAGTTCCTCCGGTCTGCAGCATATTGTATTTCCATGGATATCAGTAAAACGGTTGGATATTCCAAGGAAATCTCTTGCAAAATCATTCTGTGGATGCAGATACACCTCTTCCGGCTTTCCAATCTGAACCAACTTTCCCTGATCCATAATAGCGATCTGATCTCCAAGTACCATTGCCTCTTCCTGGTCATGCGTTACAAAAACCATTGTAATTTCATATTTCTTCTGGATTTCACGGATTTCTTCTCTCATTTTTACCCGGAGTTTCGCATCCAGATTACTAAGAGGTTCATCCAGAAGAAGCACCTTCGGTTTTGTGATCAGAGATCTGACCAGTGCTACTCTCTGCTGCTGTCCTCCGGAAATTTCCCCGATCGATGCCCCGGCATATTCTTCCATATCTACGATTTTCAGATATTCCATACCCATTTCTCTGGCTTCTTTTTTTCGGATGCCACGGAACTTCAGACCATAGATCACATTTTCCAGAACACTCATATGTGGAAATAATGCATAAGACTGAAAAACAGTCGATACCGGACGCTTCTCCGGAGCCAGTGTGGTGATATCCTGGCCATCAACCAGGATCTGCCCTTTATCTGTTTTTAAAAATCCACTTATCATTTTGAGTGTTGTCGTTTTTCCACAGCCGGATGCTCCCAGAAGACACAACAGTTCTCCCTTTGGAAGGGAGAGTGATAAATCTTTTACTACTTCTTTTTCACCAAAACTTTTACTTATGTTTTTCAGTTCTAAATACACGTTTCTTTTTCCCTTTCCATGCAACAATTATCGAAAACAGCACATTTACTGAAATTGTGATCACAATAATAAATGTCGCAATCATAGATGCTTCTCCATACCGACCTGTGTTAATGCAATCAAATAATGTAAATACTGCAATCTTCTGTCCCGGTGTCACCAGGAAAATAACTGCTCCTGCTGTAACCATCGCACTTGTAAAATTATTGATAAATCCCGTTGCAAATGCCTGCTTTACATTCGGAAGAATGACATCTTTCATTACCAGAAATTTATTCGCTCCAAGATCCCGCGCTGCTGCATCAAGCTCTGTACTGATCTGCAAAAGGGAGGATGCCGAAGCCTTCGTTGTGATTGACATCTGTTTATAGATCATATTCAAGATAACAATGACCGCTGTTCCGGTAAGTTTTAACGGTTCATGATTAAATGCCAGAATATATCCGATTCCAAAACAACTTCCTGGAAGCATATACGGAAGTGTAATAATAAAGTCCAGTACTCCGCCAAATTTTATCTTTCGTCTTTCAATATAATACGAAAGTAAAATACCGATCAGACTGCCGACTATTGCTACAATAAGCGCATATTCCACACTTCGGATAAATGTATCCATATTCCGTTCCAGAAGTGCGTCCAGATACATCGTTGTAAATGTGATTTTCCCACGTAAATTTCTACTGAAACTGTTTAGAAAAATGGATCCGTATTCAAGCGCCATCATTACAAAAAAGATACCTGCGCCCAGCCATACAATCACTGCTGACAGCCCACGAACCCGGAATGTATCTCCCGCTTCTACCGTCTTATTACTGTTTCCGCTGATGACTTTTTCATTTTTCTGCATTAGATAGCGGTACAGGATAAAAACAAGAATCGTCGGGATCAGAAGCAGTACATTAAGTGCCGCACTCTTATCCAGTCTGGAATATCCGATCACCTGCATATAAATCTCTGTAGAAACCGTTTCAAAACGTCCTCCGATTACCACCGGCGTACCAAAATCCGCAATCGATCGAATAAAGGAAAGTAAAAAACAACTGAGTAAAACCGGCCTTAGCAAAGGAACAATGATTCTCCACAAGGTATATCCCGACGGAGCTCCCAGATCAGAGGAGGCTCTTACAAGCGACATATCCGTTTTTTGCAGCATTCCGATGATCATCAGTGCATTCAGCGATGAAAAAAATAACGTCTGCATAACGACAACACCGACCCATCCGTATGGATTGACGGAAAGCCCAAGAATTCCTTTTGTGATCAGGCCATTTCTTCCGAATAGCTGGATATAAGCAAGTGAAGCTATAAAAGGCGGTGAAACCATACTGATCAGCAAAATACATTCCAGAAATTTCCCCAGTTTTTTTCCTGCTGTCCATACGCAGATTGCCACAAAAAGTCCGGAAATTGTAGAGAAAAATGCCGATAACACACCTACAAATACACTGTTTTTTACAAGCAGCAGATTGTTGCTGAAAATACTTTTATATACCTCTGTTGAGAATCCATTTTCTCCAATAAAGCTCTGCCTTATCATACAAAGTAGCGGATATAAAATAAAAAGCAGAACTCCCGCCACCATTACCGCTAATATAAAATAATCTAAAATATTATAAAAATGGGCATCATAAAATGATGCCCGTTTTTCTCTAGGTTTTCTATTCTTCACCTTTATCTCCCATCAAAGTATTCCACTTATCAAGAATTGTAGTTCTTTCTGCTCCAAAAAGTGAAAGATCTTCTTTCATCAGTTTGCTCTGGTCAAAATCGAGTTCAAGTCCTTCTATACTTGGTTTTACTAATAAACAAGTATTTTTATGATCGATTTCTGCAAGCATCTTCATATTTTCATCATCTGAGAAGAACCATTTGATAAATGCTTTTGCTGCTTCTGTGTTTTCTGCATTTGCAAATGCTGCAACACCTTCCGGAACATATGGCATTCCATCTGTCGGATATACAACTTCAACATCTGCCTGTTCTTTCAGTTCATCTAAAGTTCCATCAATATAAGTAATACCGATTCCAACTTCACCGGCTGCAGTCTTAGTGCTCGGATCAGAACCACGTTTTGAGTAATAATCTACATTCTTATTCAGATCTTCAAAGTATTTCCAGCCTTCTTCTTCTCCCTTTGTCTGAAGAAGTGCATTTACTACTGCGTAGTTTGTTCCTGAAATAGCCGGATTAGACATCAGAACTTCACCCTGATATTCTTCTTTTGTAAGATCATCCCAGGACTTTGGAGCTTCAAGTCCTTTCTCTTTTAAGATATCATTGTTAACAATAAATCCTACAACTGTAACACCTTTAGAGAACCAGTAATTATCACTGTCCTTATATTCCGGTGCAAGATCATCTGCTGCATCAAAATCTACCTTTTCAAGAAGGTTATTATCTTTTGCATCCATAAATGCATCGATTCCGCCCCCGAACCACAGATCAGCTGCCGGTGTTCCACCTTCTGCTTTGAGCTTTGACAATACTTCTCCAGAAGACATGGAAATAAATTCTACCTTCGGTCCTACTTCTTCTGTAAACTTATCAAACAATGGCTGATAAGCATCACCTGTTGTAACAACCTTCAGAGTTCCTTCCAGTTTCTTTGTCTCTTTGTCGTCTTTCTTGGTTTCTTCTTTTTTTGTAGTCTCTTCCTTTTTATCTGAGCTTCCACAGGCTACCATACCTGCTGCCATTGATACTGCAAGGAGAAGAGCTGCAAATTTTTTCATTTTTTTCATAATGTTCCTCCCTTTAACATATCTCTGATATTATTCCGATATGCTTTTTACATTCTAGCACCAGATATTTTAATTTTCAAATTGTTTTTCTCTATAGATAATCATTCCTATAGTTTCTATCTATTTATTTTATTTTTATTTTCTATAAAAGAAATGCATGTGGGATACTGTACTGTCTTTACCGTTTTATTCAGTAAAAGCATTTATATCCTACACGCACTTCGTTTTACTCTCTTTTATAATTATCCCGCCAGATGAAGCACTCCGATCAGAAGAATACCACACAGTCCATAGTAAGCTACAACCGCAACAAGATCGTTGATGGTCGTAATAAGTGGTCCGGATGCTACCGCCGGGTCGATATTGATCTTCTTGAAGAACAGAGGAATCAGTGTACCCACCGCACCGGAAATTACCATTGCCACCATCAGAGACAGACCGATACAGCCGGATACCGCATACGCAAATGTCCAGGTCTTTCCTTTGAAAAGTGCAATATAAAGTCCTAATACGAGGAATGACAAAATTCCAAGAATCGCACCATTTGAAAATGCGATCCGCATCTCTTTGAATACCAGTTCTACTTTCTGCTTTCCTGTCAGTGATTCATCCATCAGAACACGAATCGTTACCGCCAGTGACTGGGTACCGACGTTACCTGCCATGTCCAGGATCAGTGACTGGAAACACATAATGATCGTCAGCTGGCTTACTACCTGCTCAAATACACCTACAACAGAAGATACAACTGTTCCTAGTGCCAGCAGAACAAGCAGCCAAGGGAGACGTTTTTTCATGCTCTCTTTGAGTGGCTCTTTCAAATCTTCTTCTGCAGTCAGACCAGCGAACATCGCATAATCTTCACCCATCTCATCATCGACCAAATCTACAATGCTCTGGGATGTGATAACACCGAGAAGTTTATTATCGTTATCCAGGATCGGAATAGAATTTTCCGAATAATCTTTCAATTTTTCGATACAGTCATCAATCAGCTCATGACCGTATACATATGGATATGATGTCACGATCAGATCCTCAAGACGTGTATCCTGTCTTGCCGTGATCAGATCCTTCAGATCCATCGCACCGTAGAAGGTGTGATCCGCTGTCACCATAAAAATTGTAGAAATATTGTCATTTTTTGCTGCCTGACCGACAAGTTCGGTCATCGCCTGCTTTACAGTAAGATTCTCTCTGATCTCAATGTAATTCGTGGTCATTCTTGAACCGATCTCTTCATCATCGAATGCAGCAATAACTGCCATATCCTTTCTAGCTTCATCATCCATCAGCTCTAGCAAAAGAGCTCTCTTTTCTTTTGGAATCATCCGCAGTACATCTACAACCGCATCTGTTTCCATTCTGGAAAGAATTGCTGCTGCTTTCCGCACATCCATCTCATCCAGATATTCAGCAGCCTGCTTTTCATCGATATACTCGAAGATATCCGCAAGCATGTCCAGATTCAGAATCCGGCACAATTTCCGCCGCTCTGCAACGGAGAGATCCGGGAATACATCTGCAAGGTCATTCTCATGGTAGTCTTCCAGTTTATTTCTCATAATTCCCGGAGAGGCATTGCTTCTTACAATGCCCAGGATCTCAGCTCTGTAGTCCTGGTAGTCCTGATAATCCTGTGTATTTTCCATAACTTTCGCCCTCCTTATCCTTTTTCCAGCACAAAAACATGCAGAATCAAAGTCTAAAATTCTCCACATTTCTGTCTTTCATCCAATATTCAATTATGAATGTCAATACGGGAAAACAGGATAAGAAATGCTATACGAACAAACAGAATGAACTGCTGCCATTTTCCCATCCTGCGTATATACTTCGCCCATGACTATCACAACTGTCCATTCTGTTCACCTGCCTTTTGTTTGAATTTGATTAAGAAGTTTTCAACTTCCTACGCTATTATAATACCTTAGTCTACAAAATTCAAACCTTTCTGTTTATAAAATTATTTTTTTATCAACTTTTTTCTTATTTTTAACACTTACATCATTTTATGATTTTTCTGCCCTCTTCATTTCCCACTCGTATTTTATTTATGCATCCGATCTCGCATAAGAATTCTTCATCTGATTGCTCAGTTCGTACAAAACCTTAGACAATGTATCCGAAGTTTCCTTCTTCACCATCTTCGCAATCTCCCGGTTCGCTTCCCGTTTGATCTGCATACGCTTTGCTATATCACTTTCTTTCGTAAGATTGTCATCATACCGATTTATGATCTGATGTGCCTTTGCCATCACATGTTCCTGGTAACGCTCAATATGGAAAATAGACTTTTTATAAGAAGCATCTGCCATCGCAGCGATCATTCTGCTTGACCAGTAGAAGTTCTCTGTTGAAACTTCCCCTGTCGTATTTGCAAAATATTCCGGTGTTTCATCAATATCTGCATAGAATGGAGCCATTACATTAAATGCATTTGATGCAAATGCCACCCATTCAATTGCGCGGGAATCTTCCGGCTGATCCGGTCTCATCTGGATCAAAGACATAAAATCATTTCGATTGATACCAATGGAGCGATAAGCACCATTCATTGATTTGTCCCCGTAAGCTCCATACGGATCATAAGGTGTTCCCTGATAATGTGAAGACAGAACATATTTTACATCTTCTACTGTAACCTTCTTTTCCGGAACCATACACCACGGAATATCATCGGATACTGGTGTATAATCTGCATCCGGTCCATCCCAGCTGTATGAATTTGGATTCAGGTAACGTTCCATAAACCAGGCTCTCGGTGTATTGTATACATGATCCGAGTCATCATGGCTTCCAAAAGCATCTCTTGGATTTAAGGTTCCATCCATGGACGGGTTCAGATGATATTTCTCAATGAATTCCTTCATATCCGGAGAACACATATAATTTTTCTGCTCACCAAGTGCATCTTCCAGATCAAATTCATCCATTCCAAGCTGGTTCGGCATCACCACATAAACCTCATCCGGCACTTTTCTGGCAATCCAGTGATGTCCGCCGATTGTTTCCAGCCACCAGATCTCATTTACATCCTCGAATGCAATTCCATTCATCTCATAAGTACCGTATTTCTCGAGAATACTTCCAAGTCTCTGCACGCCTTCTCTTGCGCTGTGGATATAAGGAAGCACGATATATACAATGTCCTCTTCCCCGATTCCACCTGCAATTTCTTCCTGGTCGTCCGACTTCGGCTGATATGTAACCAGCGGATCTGCTCCAAGCACACGTGGATTGGATGTGATCGTTTCGGTTGCCGTCATTCCTACCTGCGCTTCATTTACCCCGCTTGCCGCCCAGATTCCTTCCCCCTTGACTGCGTTCGGCATGGCGGTATAACGCATCGGATTCTCCGGTAATTCTATTTTCACATGCGAAATCACCGATTCATATACCTTCGGCTGATCTTCCGGATGAATCACCACAAATTTTTTCGGCATATAAGCGCCTGACGGTGAATCATCATTCCTTGCGATCATCGTAGAGCCGTCATACGATGCCTTTTTTCCAACCAGTATTGTTGTACAAGCCATTTCATTTTCCTCCTGTTATCTCCTGACAAAATCTTTTTCGTCTAATTGAAATTATAGAATCATTCCTTCTTTTTGTAAACCACCAGACAATTTGTTTGTATTTCAAATTTTTCGTGGACGAATTCGCAAAAACAAGGTAAAGTAATTTTATAAACTTTACACTTTTCTTGAGAGGAACTTCCTTATGAATAATGACAAGGATAATGCAACTTTATATGCTGAGCTGGAAGCCGAACGTTTTATGACAGATCAGATTTCCCTGCTTCATGAAGCAGAGGATCTGGCTGACGGTATCAATTTTATGCTCAAATCGATCGGAGAATTTACAGACGCCGACCGTGCTTATGTATTTGAAACCAGTGAAAATCATACTTCTACCAATACTTATGAGTGGTGCGCCGCAGGAGTCACCCCGCAGATCCGGAATCTGCATGATATTCCTTTTGAAAGCATGCCAAAATGGATCGAGGTTTTTCTTCATGGTGAAAATATTCTGATCGAAGATCTGGAGGCTTACCGTGAATCTATGCCTCTGGAATATGAACTGTTAAAAGTTCAGAACGTTTCTACCCTGATCGCCTTTCCTATTTCTGTACACGAAAAGCTGATTGGTTTCGTTGGCGTATATAATCCGGATATGGAGAAATCCAGCCTGATCCACCGCCTGCTGTCCCTTCTTGGAAAATATGTCGGAACCATGATCAAAGATCATAAGAATGAGCAGATGCGCCTGGAGGTTGTTGCCTCCAAATCCCGTCTGGATTATCAGCTGGAGATGGACGAAATTCTTCGTGGCGCACAGATCGGTATCTGGACGCTTGAGATGGATGGCGTTAAAGCTCCCCGGCTGCACCCAAATCCTACAATGTGTACTCTTCTTGGTGTGTCACAAGAGATGTCTCCTGAAGAAGTTTATCAGTTCTGGTATCACCGGATTCCTCCCAAATACGTAACCCCGGTGCTTGATTATATACAGAAGGTCATTCACGAAAGTTATTCAGAAATCACATACCCATGGAATCATCCGTTACTTGGACAGATCTGGATACGATGTGGCGGTATCCTCTATCCGGATTATCAGGGAAATGGAATATGCATCCGTGGATATCATCAGGATGTCACCCGTAATATCGAAAATGAACGTAAATATCAGAACCTGACCGCTGCAACCAGTCAGATTTATCATGCAATTTACCATATCGATCTGATTCAAGACCGGATTGAAAAGCTTGCCGGTGCCAACCAGAACTATCCACCGACCGGAGTTGTCACTTCCGCCACTGCGCAGTTAAATGATATCCTTGAGAAAATGGTTGCACCGTCACATCACGAGATCATGCAGTATTTCTTTGATCTGGCAACGGTAAATGACCGGCTGCACGGAAAGCTTTTTATAAGCCGGGAGTATCCATCTCCACAGGGGATCTGGCGCCGTGCCACCTTTATCGTCCAGAACCGCGACACTGATGACGATGTTACAGAAATTCTTTATGTAACCCAGATCATCGATGATTACAAACAGAAAGAACTGGCTTACCAGCAGGAGCTGGTTAAGGCGGTCGAATCCGCAAATCAGGCAAATACAGCCAAAACCGACTTCCTCAACCGGATGTCACATGATATCCGCACCCCTCTTAACGGAATTCTTGGAATGCTTGATATTGCACAGAAAAATGAAACAAATCCCAAAGCACTGCTGGAGTGTCATGAGAAAATGCGTACTGCTGCTTTTCACTTAAAAGCTCTTGTCAACGATGTCCTGGATATGCAGCGGATGGAAACAGACCGATTCTTCCTTGAACAGATACCATTCGACATCCGCGAGATCCTTGACAATTGCTGGAGTATGCTGGAGGCACAGGCTTCCCGGCTTGATATCACTCTGGAAAAAATAAAACCGGGCAGTTTAAAATATCCTTATCTGATCGGAAGTCCATTACATATCCGTCAGATTTTCATGAATCTTTTAAGCAATGCAATTAAATACAATAAGCCCGGTGGTTCGATCTCTATACACGCAAAGATCATCAGGCAGGTACATCAGAATGTTATTTACAAATTTATAATTTCTGATACCGGTATCGGTATCAGTCCGGAATTTCAGAAGCATATTTTTGAACCTTTTGCACAGGAAGATACCGGTGCCCGGACGATTTACAAAGGGACCGGGCTCGGTATGGCGATCGTTCACAGACTGGTACAGGAAATGGGCGGTACGATCCAGTTGAAAAGTGAAAAAAATGTCGGCTCAACTTTTACTCTGATCCTGCCATTTACCATTGACGAGCATCAACCTTCCGCCTCTGCGGAAACTGACACTGATACTCCGGCAGATCTTACGGATCTTCATATTCTTGTTGTAGAGGATAATGAACTGAACCTTGAGATTGCTGTTTTCTCTCTGGAAGCCGCAGGACTTAATGTATCCACAGCCATCAACGGACTGGAAGCCGTCCGGCTTTTTGAAAAATCAAAACCATATGAATACGACATCATTCTTATGGATATTATGATGCCGGTTATGAATGGTCTGGATGCCGCAAAGGCAATCCGCGGACTTTCCCGCCCTGATGCCCCAACGGTTCCAATCATTGCCCTCAGCGCCAATGCTTTTACGGAAGATATCCAGAAGTCAAAGAATGCCGGAATCAATGAGCATCTCGCAAAGCCACTGGAAATGGATAAGGTGTTGAAAGTGATTGCATCATATTGCAAGTAGCAGAAAGAAACAGATACTCGCTATGTATTGCATATTTTTTCAGAGTTTCTGTTTTATAAAAAATCGGATTATCAGGCGATCTGTCATTTCCCCGATAATCCGATTTTTATTTTACTTACATCTCAAATGCTTTCTTTATACTGTCATAATGCAGAAACTTTCCTTCTTCCGCAAATGCCTTAATCTCATCTAATGTTGCAAACATATAACCATCTGTCTCTGCCTCCTGAAGATGGAGATCTTTTTCATCAATATCCATCACAAAACGATACACATCTACGAAATAATTATCTCCTTCCCCCGGATTCTCTCTCTTGTAAGTGAAAAGATAACCTCCGTCTGCCCGGCTTACATCCAGTCCTGTTTCTTCTCTGACTTCTCTTAATACAGCATCGTAAGACGCTTCTCCCGCCTGCGCAGCACCGCCGGATACCTCCCACCAGCCCGGTGCCCAGGCTTTCGTCATTACCCTTTTAGTGATCAGAAATTCCCCGTCCGGTCTTGCTACAACGCCAAGAACAGTAAGGTGATACTCCCCGTTCTTCAGACACCAGTCATTGCGCTTCATCGTTCTTCCTGTTGGTTTCTTATCTGCATCATAAATATCCCATAATTCCATTGTCTGCATCTCCTGTTCTTCTTGTCTGTAGTTTCTTATGTCATTATAATATGTCTTTCAGAACTTCACAATCCTTTATCGTCAGTTTCTCTCTGCCTTCCAGTTTTTCCTTACACTCCTTCTCTCTGTAAATCCTACAATATCTTTCAGCAGTATAATCAGTTCAAATCCGCTCCGGTACGGATAATCTCTTCCCCAGATATGCACTATCCCCTGAAAAGATGCGAACTCCCGTCCCATTACTTTTAACCAGAAAACAGCTGCATGCTCCGATTTTTTTACCAGCTCCAGTTCCTTTCCCGCTTCAAGATACCGTCTTCTTTTCTGATTTCTTCTAACCTGTGCTTTCCTCAGTAATACACCATTCTGCTCGCAAGTTTCATCCAGATACAGCAAAAGTCCGTCAAATCCTGTGAAATTGATCTGTGCATCCTCTCTTTTGGCATCCTTCCAGTACAGAATATTTCCAGACGGAATCCTCCCTTTTTCCCAGTACATCCGGATAAAGAAAAGCTCCCCGATATGTCTGTTATCATCCAGCGACCGGTCTTCTGTTTTTTCAGCAAATACTGTCTGCATTTTTATCCCCCTCATTTATATTTATCCTCTTCTTTTTTCTTCCTTTTCCAGCACAAGATCACGCCTGCCACAAACAGATTCAGTCCGATTGCAGCATACCATCCCCGATACGTCTTCTCGCCTGTCCGGATCGGCTCCGCTCTCTCCGTCACCTCACAGCGTACGCCCCGCACCAGAAGCCGTTTGGTATTGATACCGTAAGGCGTACATGTCAGTAATGTGCAGTAATCCTTCTCCTTATCCAGGGCAAGCAGTCCCGTTTCCTCCGGTTCTACAATATCGATCCGATCGATTTGATAGAAAATCGTCTGCCGGAGCACTGTAATTGTAAAATAGTCTCCCACCTTCAGCTTGTCCAGATCCGAGAAAAGTTTCGCCCCCGGCAGTCCTCTATGGGAAGAAAGCACCGCATGTGTTCCCTTTCCGCCTATCGGGAAACTGCTTCCTTCCACATGTCCTGCGCCATTGCAGATTGCAAAATCACCCGTTCCATGATAAATCGGAAGTTTCACCCGGATTTCCGGAATTTCCAGATATCCCATCACACCGTCAGATGTCATATTCAAAAGTGCTCCATAACTATCAGCATTTTTGTCATTCGGCACTGGGTTATTCTGTTCCAGAAGCATCACATTATATGCTCTTGTCTGTGCGATTATTTCCTCTTCCTTCCTAGCATCCAGCTTCTCCACTGACCTTTCATATCCATCTACCACCCTGCTTTGCCGACCGGCATTCCAGATCTTTCCGACTTTTGGATAGAGCATGACCGCGATTCCCACAAGAAGGATTCCTGTCCATATAAAAAAGAAAAGTCTTCCCCTTCGTTCCGGCTTATTCACTATCATACAATTCGTTTTCGTCTTTTTGTATTCAACAGGACAACTCCTGCAACAATTGCAATCAGTACTCCACTGACCGTAAAGATCATTTCACCTGTTCCACCTGTCCCCGGAAGAAGTTTTCCTGATTTATTTACAACAACTTTTACCTTTGCTGCAAAATCTGCATTTGTATAAGTTACCTTTGTCTCAGTCTCGCTTTCTGTAACATTTCCGTTTTCATCAAGATATGTGCTGGCGTCCGTCCTTGTCGCCCTGATCTTTTCGGCACTTACCAGAAATGACTCCGTCAGCTTGTTATATCCTTCTGGTGCTTTTGTTTCTGTAACTCTGTAATCACCCATCTTCAGACCTTTGATCACCACAGCTCCATCACTTCCGGCTTTCACCTTTCCGGTTCCGGTCTGTCCGCCTTTTACAGTATACACACCGCTTTCTTCTTCTGCCTGAACCGGGAACGGCACTTCAAATTCCACTCCGGTAAGTGCCTCTCCTTTTTCATTGACCTTCTGGATCACAACCGCATAGGTATCTGTTGTTGTAGAGTCCTCTATCGAGCTTTTTCCCGGTTCCTCTGTCGTATAATTCCATGAAAATCTGGCACTGTTCTTATTTCCTTCACCGTCGATCACTGCTTTATCGTTTAACACAGCCGTATAATCAATGGTAATTTTTGCCCCGGTATCATAAAGATTTTTCCAGCCATTTTCTCCTTCATCCGCTGCCCAAGGGATCGTAACCGGGAAAGTTGTATTTTCAAACTGTTCCAGCGGTTCTTCTTCAATCATCACAGATGTGATCTTTGCTGCATCAAATCCGGTCGGAAGAGTATCTTCAATAATGAATTCCTTGATCTGCTTGTCTGCAACATAATTCGAGGTGTTGATCTGTAAACGGAAATGAACCGTTTCACCGATACTGACATTATTTTCCTTTACCTGTTTACCATCGTCAAGTACAATACTTTTCCCTCCGGCATTCCCGTCATTCCCCGGAGTCCACTGCGGCTCCTTACTGTTTTTGTCCACGATCTGCGCGTCTTTTGCAACACTCGTTACCATGATCATACCGCCATCTTTTAAAGTGCTGGTGACATAATAGTAGCCGTATGGAAGACCGGTGATTTTTAATATAGAGCCATCGGAAGTTTTACTGCATACTTCCTTTCCATTTTCTTTTATCCAGGCAATTGCCCCTTCTGAAAATTGCTCTTTAGATCCAGCTTCATATGCATCCTCAGTCGCAGTTATATTTCCTGCTGAATCCTTTTTAAAATAAGGATTTTCAGAAATATCTTTTTTTGTATATGCTACCGAAGTTCCTTCTGCATTCACTTTTGCATCAAATATCTTATAAATTGTATAATGAATCCCTTTTGATGCATTCTCAATCGTAATACTGCCATTACCTCCTGCCCCCGATACACTTTCCTGTGCAAATGCCGTCACCGACATCCCCACGATTGTTACTGCCATTACCAAAACGGATAACAGCCGTCTCAATTGTCTCATTCTTTTTCCTCTCTTTCTTTTTATTTTCGGATCCTTTCCTCATTTTACACATCCATACAACCGTTTTCCGTTTCTTTTCCGTCCAAAAAACGTTTCTTTTTCATCCTTTTTTCGTTTCTTTTGCAAAATCTTTTGAACCATTCATTTTTTATTCCTTTTACAGCAGACATTCACAATCAAAAAACTGTACAAAGAATGTGTAGTCCAATAAAATCTCTTCAAAAAAATCGGGAGGCTGTCTGATAACAGTCTCCCGATTTTTGCTATATTTCCCATTATTCTTTTTGATTCAACAACGTTCCCAAAGTGTTTTCCGCCCAGCTGTAATTCGTCATATACACTCCTTTGAACAGCTTTTTATGTTTTTCTTCATCCTCCAGGTAGTCATACAGATCACACTCCACATGCTCTGTGCGGATACGGCTCTCCTGATTTACCCGGTGCAGGACTCTTTCGATTCCGTATGCATTTAACGTTCTCCGAAGTTCTTTTACCACTTTGCGGAATTTATCTTTTATTCTTTTTTCTGTACATTCATCCTCCCATAAATAACTGATCGCATCCCCCGTCGTCACAAATCCTCCTCTTCTGTCAACCAGAAGTGCCAACAGTTCTTTGGCTTTCTTACATGAAAAAGGGATCGTTTCCCCATCCACAAAAATATCAAAATAACCGAATGTGCGGATTACAATCCTTTTCCCTTCCATCTTTGTCAACTCACTGTACATTCTCTTTTCCCCCTTCATTTAATGAGAATCTTTATCATCATACACTATCCAAATGAGCGGACTCAACATTCCATGCTAAAACATTACTTTCGTAACTTTTCCACACTATTCGACATTCCACTTTAACACTCTCTTCTTCTGAAATCTTTCATCTCTTTTCCATCTAACGCTGCATATTCCAGAACATCATCTGTGTTATATACAAGCTTTAATGAGAAAAACGGCTGCTCATTTTCAAGGAGTTCAAAAAAGATCCGATCCCCTTCCCACAATTCCAGTTCTCCGATCTTAGACTTTTCTACCCATTCCAGTTCTCCTTCATCACACGCAATCGGCGTTCCTGTAAAACCATCTGCCGTATAAAGCGACATATATTCTACTACATCTTCGCCATATACAAAGGTTACAATCCCACGATATCTCCAGGATGTCAGCGTGTATCCCGTCTCTTCCCATACCTCACGAAGAAGACATTCCTCCGGGCTTTCCCCTTTTTCAAAATGACCGCCTACTCCGATCCACTTGTCTTTATTGATATCATTTTCTTTGACAGTCCGGTGAAGCATCAGATATTTTCCATCCTGTTCAATATAACAAAGTGTGCTTAATTTTACCATTTTACGTTCCCTTTCATACACAAAATATTTTGACCCCTTTGATACCAGATTGCTACGTGCTTTGCACTCTCGCAATCCTCAAAAACATTCGTAATCCGCTCATTTTTCTTTAAAAAATGGCTACTTACTCATATTTTTGGCGGGTCAAGAGGTCAAAAAACCTCTTGCGAGCAAGCTTGCATCGGCTTTCTGACCTTTTGACCCTGGTATCAATATTTTATGAAAATTATAATCTATCTTCTGGTATTTCTCAACTTCCATGACCTGTCTTTTTCCACCATTCCTCCTTCTCTTTAATTGCAAATATTGTCCGCAAATAGTATAATGATGTTTAAGGATTGTGGGAATTGCGTAGCAATGGAGCAATCCGGTTACATCAGTAAGTGGCAAAATTCACTTTTGACACTCACATCGTATAATATCTTCAAATAGACCAAAATTGTAGATAAGGAGTCTCTGTTTTGACAAAAGAAAACTATAAAATAAGCAAAATCCAGATCGGATTTTACTATCTTCTGATGTTCCTGATACTTATCTGGTTTCTGGTAATACAATTCACAGGAATTAACAATCACAATGCCAAAATCCAATCCAGCGACATCACATATCGTGGTACTTTTACCTGGATTCACTCCGATGGAAGCAAAGAACAGATTGCCGTCCCCGGACATTACAATGTTCCTGCAAAAGAGACTATGGTCATTACCACAACACTTCCTGAAAATTATACGCAAAGTTCACTTGCTATACGTTCCTCTCTGCAGGATATCCGTTTCTATATTGACGGAGTGCTTCGCACTGAATACTCAACCAAAGACCATCGACTGACTGGGAAAAATTCTGCCAGCTGTTATGTTTTCTGTCCTACTTCAGCAGCAGATGCAGGAAAAGAACTCCGTATTGAGCTGACTACCAATACCTCTAACTATTCCGGTGTAGTCAATGAGATCTATTCCGGAGACAAGAGTGATATCTGGGAATATATTTTTGAATCTTACGGGCTTGAGACTATTATTGCTTTCTTTATCTTGTTCGCCGGTATCATTACCATCCTTTTCAGTATCGCACTCGGAATTGTCTATGACAGAAAATTCGATATGGAATATCTTGGATGGTGCATGACCATGGGAGCTACATGGATGCTCGGCGAATCCAAGCTCAGACAGCTTATAGTTCCGAATCCATCTGCACTGGGGACTTTATGCTTTGTGATGATCATGCTCGTTCCGATCCCGGTACTTTTTTATGCAGATCTCATTCAGCAGGGGCGTTATAAAAAGCCTTACTTTTACCTCGGCTGTGCGGCATTTGGTAACTTTTTGATCTGTCTGGTTCTTCATCTGACTGGCACTGCTGATTTTATTGAAACTCTGCCGGGCGCCCACGTGATTCTTGCAGTCACCTTCTTTCTGGTTTTCCTGACTTTCTGTCTGGATATGCGAAAGAAAGAATACCGGAAAAACAAATTGGTGCTGATCGGCCTGATCATTGCAATGCTTGCCATCGCCATCGAATCCATTTCTACATATTTTGTAGTTTTGATTTCCGGTCTTTTTATTGGTGTCAGCATGTTGATCCTTCTTTTCATTAACATTATCCGTACAATAAAGAATGTGCATACCATTGAAATGCATCGTCAAAAAGAGGAGCTTTTGAAACGTAAACGGCAGATGGAAAAAATTTCCTTACAGATGATGCAGACTCTCTCTACAACCATCGAGGCCAAGGACGAATACACCAGAGGGCACTCCCATCGTGTTGCGGAATACTCTGCACTGATTGCGCAGGAAATGGGTTGGAATCGCTCTGAAATCGTCAATCTCCGACATGCAGCTCATCTGCATGATATCGGAAAAGTCGGCATCCCTGATATTATTTTAAACAAGCCATCCAAACTGACAAACGAAGAGTACGCTGTTATTAAGGAACATACGGTTATTGGTGCTGAGATTTTGAAAAATGTTTCGATCATCAATCATGTAACCGAAGTTGCCCGATCTCATCATGAGCGTTATGATGGCCATGGTTATCCGGACGGTCTAAAAGGTGAAGAAATTCCGATCCATGCGCGAATCGTTGCTGTTGCTGACAGCTATGACGCAATGAATTCCCGCCGTATTTACCGTAATTCTCTTCCAAAAGAAACAATTTATGAAGAAATACGCAAAAACAGAGGAACTCAGTTCGATCCGGAAATCGCAGATATTTTTCTCAGACTGATGGATGAGAATCGTCTGACGATCACAGATACTTATCTGGAAATTGATGACGAGCCAGCTCTTCCTGGCATGGAATTTGAAATCAGCAACTTCATTTCCAATGTTATGAATACGATGAAGAGCCAGGAGGAAGTAGAAAATTTTGATCTTCTTACCGGACTCCCTATGCGAAATACCGGTCAGAAAATGATCGCACAGCTGATGCAGGAACACAATGGCTGTCTGATCTTTATGGATATGGATAATCTGAAAAAGATAAATGATATCTACGGTCATAAAGCCGGCGACCGTGCACTGAAAGCACTTGGAGCTCTCCTCTCCGAGCATATCGGAAATTCGGTTGGCTGCAGGCTTGGTGGCGATGAATTCCTTCTTTTTGTACCGGATGCCGGTAAAAATGAAATATCCGAGCTTATGGAAACTCTGTTTTCCCGCTTTGATTCTGAGAAGAAAAAAGATTTTGAGATCCGTGTTGCATCCATTTCTGCCGGACTTTGCATGTGTACCAAGGGAGATTCCTTTGACGAATGTTCTTCCAAAGCAGATAAAGCACTCTATTATGTCAAGCAAAACGGAAAACACAACTTCTTTTTCTATCAACAGATGGGCAATACCGTATTCCCGGTTTCCAGCGTAGCAAAAGATCTTTCCCTTGTGGCAAAAGTACTTCGCAACAGCGGAAACTATTCCGGAGCACTTAATCTTAATTACCGTGAATTTTCTAAGATTTATGAGTACATCAACCAACTTGGAGAACGACATAAATACCATTGTTTCCTGGTCATGGTCACAATGGAAACCGCTCCGGATTCTATGATGTATATTGAAAATATTGAACAGGCACTGGAATACATGGAGGAAGCGATCCGTCACAAGATCCGTAGGATTGACGTGTGTACACGGTATAGTGCCCTGCAGTACCTGATCATTTTATTTGAATCAGATGAAAGTCAGATTCCAAAAGTTATGGACCGTATTTTCATTCAGTATTATAAACTGTACGATAAACGGGATTTCATTCCGAAGTATGAATATCTTCCGGTGAATGAACACTCGGAGGAAACAAATCCTCAAAACACTTCAGATCACCTTAACCAAGATATCCATCCAGTATAGAAATTTTACTACCTGAGACAAGAGATCCCTGTACCCTTTCCGGCACAGGGATCTCTTTAATCTCTTTCAGTTCCATTCCAAGCTCTTTCATATACTGAATCATGTCCAGACAGGCATTCTGCTTGATGTCATAATAGCGGTAGTGCGTCTGTTCATCCACATAGCACGGCTTCTGAAGCCCCAGTGAATCAATATCACCTTTTAGCTATTGTCCTTAGAAGCACTCCAGAAATATTTCCAGAATCTCCTCATGTGTCATCTTCTTATAACTTCCATCCACCAGATAACAAGAATCCGCAATTTCTTTCAGATCCTCTTTTTTCTCCACGCCTACTTCCCGAAGTGTTGTCGGAAGTCCGATCTCTCTGATAAAATCAGCCAATGCCTCTACGCCAGCTTCAGCCATCTCTTCATCAGTACGTCCATTTCTCGGAATTTTCCATACATTTTCCGCAAACCGGGTAAATTTCTTTGCGCCTGCCTGACAGATATGCCGATAATAAACCGGATGCAGTACAGCAAGTCCACATCCATGACTGCAGTTGGTATAAGCACTGATCTGATGCTCCATCTGATGGCATTCAAAATCACATTTTTTGCCGAGCTTGATGATCCGGTTCTCCGCCATGGTAGACAGCCACATCAGATTACTTCTTGCTGTATAATCCTCCGGATTTACCAATGCCGCACGAAGACTTGTTATCACGCCGCGCATCAGAGCTTCCGAAATATCATCTGATACGTTATCCTCGTCCGGCTCACTGAAATAAGTCTCCATAACGTGAGACAGGATATCAAAGCTTCCTGCCACCATCTGTTTTGTCGGAACAGTATAAGTGTAAGTCGGATCCATTAATGCAAATTCCGGATTGCATTTCGGATAATCCCGGTCTGTCTTGATCATGACCTCTTCATTGGTAATAACTGCTCCCCCGTTGCACTCGCTGCCTGTTCCGGACGCTGTTACGATCACGCCAAGTGGCATTGGTTCAAAATCCACAACACCCTTCTTCGCCCAGTACTCATCCCACACATCTTTCTCGCTGACCGCTGCCATGGAAATTGCCTTGCTACAGTCCATAACCGAACCGCCGCCGACTGCAAGAATCCAGTCCACCTGTTTTTCCTTTACCAGCTTTGTGCCTTCAAGCACCTTCTTATAAGTCGGATTTTCCATGATCCCCGGAAATTCACTGATCGTTTTCCCGGCTTTTTCAAGTGCCGCTATGACTTCCTCATAAACTCCATTTTTCTTGATCGAGCCGCCGCCATAGGCAAGCAGAACTTTATCCCCATGCACCGCAGCGATTTTCGGCAGATACTCGCCGACACATCCTTTCCCGAAATATACTTTCGTTTTATTTTCAAAAATAAAGTTATTCATCCTTTTTCTCCTTTATGCAATTTAAGCAAAATATGTTTCGGCAGATTTTCTTTTTTCAATGATCCATTCCGAAACATCCTTCTTTTGCCACAGATACTTATATTATAGTCCTTGAAAAAATTTATCGTCAATATCTTTCCAGTTTGCACACATTCCAAAATGGAACCCGCAATTTTCCCGACTGACTTCTTTACATGGTTTTCCATACCATCATGTAGTTTATACCGGTTTCTCTACCACAATTTTTAATCAATTACAAAAAAGAATGCAAAATAAACAGATATATGGTATGATAGAAAGCAAAAAACAGAAAGTACAGGAGGGTTAACATATGTATATTACTTGTCTGGATGTCGAAGGAGTACTTGTACCAGAAATCTGGGTTGCATTTGCAGAAGCAAGTGGAATTCCGGAACTGAAAAGAACCACAAGAGATGAACCTGATTATAACAAACTGATGCGTTGGAGACTGGATACTTTAAAAGCGCATGGTCTCGGGATCAAAGAAATTCAGGAAACAATTTCCAAGATTGATCCACTTCCGGGCGCAAAAGACTTTCTGGATGAGCTACGTTCCTTCACCCAGGTAATCCTTCTTAGTGATACCTTCACCGAATTTGCAATGCCACTCATGGAAAAGCTTGGTCATCCGACGCTTTTCTGCAACAGTCTGGAAATTGCAGAAAACGGCGAGATCACAGACTTCAAGATGCGTGTGGAAAATTCCAAACTAACAACCGTAAAGGCACTGCAATCCATCGGATTTGAAACGATTGCAAGTGGGGATTCTTACAACGATCTGGGTATGATCCAGGCAAGTAAGGCAGGATTTTTATTCCGTTCAACAGACAAGATCAAAGCGGATTATCCGCAGATCCCGGCATATGAAACCTATGAAGAGCTGCTTGGCGCAATTAAAGATGCAATGAAATAAAAGATAATTGCATATTGCATGGCGATATGCGTAAAAAACCTTACCGGTTTTCAATTTTTACGTCTGAAAATTGGTAAGGTTTCTCTTTTTTATGCAATATAAAATAATGTCCGGTGATTACAAACACAGCCTCTACACACTGCACTTCTCATATGCAAACAATGCAGCTCCAAGTGCACCACAAAGCTGTGCCTCGTCGCAAATATACAATTTCGCATCCAGCTTTTCTTCCAGTGCTTTGATGATTCCAGGATTCTTTGCCACTCCGCCTGTCATCATATATTCTCCCGGATTCTTTTTCCCAAGACGTGCCGCCAGTGCTCCTACTTTCGAAGCAACCGACACATTCAGACCATGGATGATATCTGCCACATCTTTATTCTGAGCCACAAGTGATACCACCTCTGACTCAGCGAACACCGTACACATACTGGAAATCACAATATTTTCCTTCCATTCCAATCCTTTTGTACTCATCTCTTCAAGAGAAAGTCCCAAAGTCCGTGCCATCATTTCCAGAAACCTTCCGGTTCCTGCCGCACATTTGTCATTCATCAGGAAATTCTTTACTGCGCCATTTTCATCGATGCTGATCGCCTTGATATCCTGTCCGCCGATATCGATCACCGTCCGCACATTCGGGTTCAGGTAATGCGCACCTTTGGCATGACAGGTGATCTCTGTAATACTGTCATCCCCGCTTTCAATATAAGCACGTCCATATCCCGTCGTGACAATTCTAACGATTTCTTCTTTCTTAATTCCTGCCTTCTCTACAGCAAGATCCAGGCTTTTCTCCGCACTCATCATCGCTCCGCCGCCTGTCGGAATGATCATCGTAGATTTAATTTTTCCGTCCTGATCCAGAATCACAACGTCTGTACTTGTAGAGCCACTGTCGATCCCTGCTACATAATATATTCCTGACTCCATCTTTTTTCTTGCCTCCTCACTGATTCCTTTTCCCGGATCCATGTCTTCCGATCCTTCAATCGTTTCTGCAAATGCCTGGATTCTCGTTAGTAACTGTCCAGCGCTCTGACTTGTAAAATCCGTCTCGATTTTCAGAATCGGTACTTTGATATTCTTTTTAATGCTCGCATATTCAAATCCATAATAATCACAGAATTTGATCGTATGATAAATAATTCCCTTCAAGTTTGGATCCAGATACAGCTGATTTCTCCGAGTGTTGTTATTCATTCGGAAACATGGGATCTGGCAAAGCAGGGCATCCGCATAAGCCAGAAACATTTTTTCTTCATCCATCTGTCTCATCTGCTCCGGAACAACAGCAAGCTGTCTTCCACCGGTGCAGGTAAGATTGTCCACGTCCATCTGAATATTATCCCGGATCATTTTTTCAAGAATACCCGTTACACGCACACCCATCAGACCAATGTATGGCTTCATTTCTGTCTCATTTTCTGTAAATGAATTTAAAAATGCTTCCTTATCAAATGTTTTTCCGGAAAATTTTTCGTATGCTTTTTTCAGACGCATGATTGCCTGTGCATACTTTACCTTCTCACATTCATTATCTTCATGCGGAAGATCCAGCATATATAAAAATTTGCATTTTCCGGTGCTCTCTACAATATCATAAACTCTCCGGGCAGAATCACAGCAGTTCACAAGTACAAGCTGCTTGACCTTTCCTTCCAGAACTGCCTGAATCACAGATTTCCCAAAGCCGCACAGATTTGCGTGTGCGATCTGATCCGACATTTCAAAGTTCTCCGGCATTTCCTCCAGTACGGCACACTCTTCTCCAAATGCATTCAATAACTCTACCGGCGTATATTTACAGACATAATGTATCATCTGACCCAGCCCCCTTTCCGTGATTTGCGGCATATTTTTCTGCTTTATTTACCTTCAGCATCTCCATATAAGCCTGAAGTCTTGTAGAAATCTGTCCATCACTGCTGTTTGCCGGATTACATCCATCTCCATCAAGGATCATGGTCGGGATTCCTGCTTCCTCAAGCGATCCTTTGATCAGACTGGAAGCTCCGATCGTACCTTTGCATCCCCAATGTGTAAAAAGGATTCCTCCATCCACATTTGTCTGCGCCGCAAGCTCTTTTGCCTTCTGGATTCTCTGTCTGACGCTTCCATTGTAAATGCAGTTCACCATCTTTTCTGCCATGGACTCATACGGATCTTCATAATGTGTCTTCTGAAATCCGTCTGCCACAAAGTCACAGGCACTGATATGAATCTGGTCACTGTAATTGAAAATATCCTTTACCGGTTCCTGCAAAAATGGCATCATATGCATCCAGAGAATATGCAGACCTTCGCTCTTCGGTGCCTTTTTCACATCTTCCAGAAGCAATTTCGTGTACTTGACTGCCTCCTGCGAACCCGCCATGAGGTGGCACATGAAAATCGCGTACAGCTCATTGGTCAGGCTCGTGACCGGATCATGTTCTTTGCGCAGTGCCAGCTGTTCATGATAATATGCGGCTGCCTGGTTGCTGTTATTGACCGCCTGCCGTACTGCCTCTTCGGAAATCTTCTTTCCAGTAACATCTTCTAAAAATGCTTTCAACTCCCGGAGCTGATCTGCCACATATTTTACAGAATCTTCGTTCTTGTCATATGGTACATCTATAAAAAATCCCGGAAGCATATTTTTCTGCTTCAGATACGGAAAGGTCATCATATTGCTGTCACATGCCAGATTTGTGTAGATCATACATTTTGGCTTTGGCACAAGTCCGGATAGTGCCGCCCCAAGGAAAACTCTGTGATAGGAGCACATCGTTTCCGGAAATCCCTCTTCTTCTGTTTTTCTCAAAAATGTCTGCTCACATCTTGTTCCCGCGATAAAGCAGGACATTGCTTCTACCGAATACGGAGTCAGCCCTGCCGCCGTCAAAAGCTCTCCCGGAACAAAGATGCTGACCATCGCTGAATTTTCAGGCTTTGAAAGTGCCTGGATGATATTTTTCATAACAATTCTTGCTACATACTGTCCCGACTTGGGCAGCTTTTTATCTGAAAAAAAGAGCAGTCGTTTCTCCTGAAGTCGGTATCCTGTAAGAAGAAGCCTGCGCGCCTTCCCGGGATCCTCCAGAGACATACTGCTCACTGCGTTACCAAATTTTTGTATAATGTCCATTATAGAATTCCTCTCTGTTTTGCCTTTACGTGCTGTCTGATATATTATAGCAGTTGTGTCGGGAAAGTAAAGAGGAATCTATTGACTTCAACGGAACCAATGGAACGTACTTTTTTCAAGATATAATATCTGCTCTTCTATCTCTTACTCAAATTTAATAGCTATCTCAAGAAATTTTCATTGATTCATTATAAGCCTGATGATAAATAGCCAACTTTATATTTTGAAAAGACAACTTTCCCACCGAATAGCCAGTTTTTCACTCTCAATAGACAACTTTTTCCAATAAATTATTCTAATTCATAAAGCATCGAATTTCAGAAGTAAAAAACCTTACCGATCTTCAGTTTTTACTTCTGAATATCAGTAAGGTTTCTTTGCAACTATCTCGTATACATAGTTTCTTCTTCTTCGTCATCGCCACCAGGATTTATCGTGCCGAGCTGATTCCAGTCCAAAATAACAGAATCAGTAAACGCATTGATGACAAGACCTGTTAATGCATATTGTGATCTCTTTGCCATATCCATCACATCAGAAAAGCGTAACTCTCTTTGAGAAAATTTCTTTCCATATTCTTTCATTTCTGCTCTACTTGTAAACACTGGAAGATAATATCTTTCTCCATTTTTCAGAATATCCAGCTGATTTTTTTCACTAATGGGCGTGTGAAAAAACGAAAGTTTTTTCATGCGTCCTTTTTCTTAT
>NZ_JAQFCE010000022.1:825-66697 GCF_027690675.1 Bariatricus sp. TF06-38A | reverse complement strand
TATATGTTGAATGAAACAAATGCCCAGAAATGGAAGCTTAGTAAATTAAACTATGCTGATATTGAAGAAGGAACATATACGATTCAGACTGCACTTTCTACAAATAAAGTGTTGGATATTTCAGGTGGATCCGTTGATAATAGTGCAAATGTTCAGATCTATGATAAAAATGGCACAACAGCACAGAATTTTGTTGTCAAGAAGTTGGCGGATCATGAATATCAGATTACCTGTGAAAACTCTGGAAAAGCATTAGATGTAGCAGGTGGTTCATCGAGTGCAGGAACAAATGTATGGCAATATAGTAAAAATAATTCAAATGCTCAGAGCTGGAGATTTATTGATGCTGGAAATGGATATTATTATATTGTATCTAAATTAGGAACTGTTTTGGATGTAAGTGGTGCCAGTACTGCAAACGGAGCAAATGTGCAGACTTATACATTGAATAAATCGAATGCACAAAAATGGAAAATAATAAGTAATTCAAAAAATAGTGATTTATATTCCATTATGGGTACGACGTCTACAACAGCAATGCAGATGGCAAATTACTTTACTGCGAAAGGTGGAAAATATCCATATTCTGGAAATAGCGTTGCACCAACTATAAAAGATTTCTGTCAGATTTATATTGATGAATGTAAGGCAGAAGGTGTGAAAGCTGAAGTCGCATTTGCTCAGGCAATGATGGAAACTGGATTTTTACGATTCGGTGGAGATGTAAAAAAAGAGCAGTATAATTTTGCTGGTCTTGGAGCGACTGGAAATGGAGCATCAGGAAATAGATTTGAGTCTATCCGAATCGGAATTCGTGCACAGGTTCAACATTTGAAAGCATATGCATCAAAAGAGAGCTTAAAGCAAAAATGCGTAGATGGAAGATATCAATATGTAACAAAAGGAGTTGCGCCATACGTAGAGTGGCTTGGACAGAAGGAAAATCCATCTGGAAAAGGATGGGCAACGGCTGTGAATTATGGTTATAACATTGTGAATCTATATCTTAAACCATTGTTGAATACAAGTAAATAATAAGTTATAATAGGATTTTGTATGAGTAAAAAAACGTGCAAAGTCCTATTTTTGTGTGGAGAATAGGGGATAAACATTGTATCTTGGAACAAAATTTGATATGCTATAGGTTAGATTTAAAATAATATATATGTAATTCTGGAAGAATTAGCTAATGTGATGACAATAAAATGTAAGAGTAGATGGTATAAATTTATTTAGTAATATAGAGTGTGTAAAGGAGAAGAAAAGTGAAAAGAAAATATACAAAGTTAATTTTGGTGGATATAATTATTATAATAATGAGTGTATTGTTAAGTATGATGGGCAATGAAGGGAAAAAAAAGTTAGATATATCAATGTCAGAATGGAAATCTGATTATGTTGAAATTAAAAATAATCAATGGAAGATATCATCAAATTTAGAAAATAATTCAGAAGAAAAAGTTTTTTTGTATGGTCCGTATGTAAGTTTATCGAAAGGAACATACACATTACAAGTTTGGTATCAATGTGATGAAAATCAAAGTATGTTACCGTATGCAAATGGAGGAAATGATTCGTTTATTAAAGCAACGAAAGCTATTTTAGACAAAAATAAGAATTATGAAGAGGTTCAGTTTGATCTGACGCAAGATATTAACAATTTTGAAGTTCAGTTTATGTACAATGGTAAGGGTGATTACTCAATTTCAAATATATCTATAAGTAAGGAAAGTAATTGGAAGAAAGATATTACTTTGTGTATAGGAGTGGTTTTAATAATAATTAATGTGTTAATTATATGTCATAAAGATAAAAAGGTATCAAGAGCTTTCAGAGATATTATGGCAATTGCGGTTATTTCATCGCTTCCATTATTTTTTGAAGGGGTTAATGATACATATGGTCAAGACTTAGCATTTCATTTATTAAGAATTGAAGGAATATATAAAGAACTTATAAGAGGAAATTTCCCAGTTCATATATCATCGATATGGTTAGGAGGATATGGATATCCAACATCTGTTTTTTATGGAGATATATTATTGTATTTTCCAGCATTGCTAAGAATACTAGGAATAGGTCTGGGCTTAGCGTATAAAATATATGTATTTATGATTAACTTTGGAACGGCTTTAATTTCGTGGATTTGTTTTAAGAAAATATTTCACAGAAGTGATATAGCATCTATCTTGGCATTAATTTATTCGACTGCTTCTTATAGATTGGTTGACATATATGTTAGATCAGCAGTAGGGGAATATAGTGTGATGATGTTTATACCTCTGATAATACTAAGTATATATAATATTTATACGGAAAAAAATGTCAAACGATTAAATATAACAAATGCTACACTATTAGCTTGTGGGATTAGTGGCGTGATAACATCACATATATTAACAGCAGAGATAGTGGTTTTTATATTAGGGATATTCTGTATTGTATGTATAAAAAAGACATTAACAAAAGGGGTACTAAAAACGTTTATATTTGCTATAGTGGAAACATTATTACTTTGTTGTTACTTTATAGTTCCTTTTTTAGATTATTACATAAATGTTCCAGTTATGGTGACAGATAAAGCTGAAGCTGTAAAAATGATACAAGATAACGGGGGTAATATTGGGGATTATTTTTCTTTTTTTAAAAATCCATTTGGTTATGCGAAAACAATGCTGTTAACCCCTGGGATAGTATTAATAGGGACGTTGATAGTTGGAATATGGTTATGGAAAAAAGGACGGGCAAATCGCAAAATGAAAATGGCTATTCTATTTTCTGTATTAACGCTATATATTGCTTCTAATATATTTCCTTGGGATACATTAGCATATAAATATCGGATTTTTAATTTTTTAGCACAAGTTCAATTCCCGTGGCGTTATTTAGCGATTACAATAGCGATATTAACAGTATTATTAGGATTTGAATTAAGAGCAGTAGAACAGAGAAACAAATGTTATAAATATAAAAAAATAATTTGTTTGTTAAGTGTTTGGTCTGTGTGTGTTTTTACTGGTTTTTATTCGGATAATGCGTTAAGAAATAATTATTATGACACGAGTAATTTGGATTCTTATGGCGTGATGGGAGCAGAGTATGTGAGGACAGGTCAGAAAATAGAACAATTTGATGGAAAAATAGAAAGTAAGAATTTGATTAAAGTCAATTTGGAAAAAAGAAATGGATATAATATAGATTTGTTTTGCGAAAATTCAGAAAAAGTGGGAGAAGTTATTTTTCCGATTACGAATTATAAAGGATATTGTGTGACGGATTCTTTGGGAAACGAATATGAAATAAAAGATAGTGAGAATAAACTTGTAAATGTAGAAATACCACCGCATTTTAAAGGAAAACTATACTTAAGATTTAAAGAACCGAAAATCTGGACTTTATCGTATATAATTACAGGAGTGACTCTTGTAATATTATTAAGTTACTATAGTCTAAGAAGTAAAAAATACGTTGACAGAACATTATGGAGGAAAGCGGAGAATGAAAAAAATATCATTGATTGTACCTTGCTATAATGAAGAGGCGGCATTACCTTTTTTTTATAGAGCAATAAATGAAGTTAGTCAAATAATGAAACAATATGAATTTGAATTTATTTTTGTAGATGATGGATCAAAAGATTTGACTTTAAATATTTTGAAAGAATATGCGGATAGAGATAAAAGAGTAGTATATTTTTCGTTTTCGAGAAATTTTGGAAAGGAAGCAGCTATGTATGCAGGATTTAAGAATGCAACTGGGGATTATGTTGCTGTAATGGATGCGGACATGCAAGATCCACCGGAATTACTTCCTAAAATGGTTGATATATTGGAAAAAGAAGAGTATGATAGTGTGGCGACAAGAAGAGAAAATAGACAAGGTGAACCTATATTACGCTCTTTTTTTGCACGAAAGTTTTATAAAATTATAAATAAAATTTCAGACGCAGATATAGTAGATGGGGCAAGAGATTATCGATTGATGAAGAAATCAATGGTAGAAGCGATAATTTCTATGAGCGAACAAAATCGGTTTTCTAAAGGCATTTATGGTTGGGTTGGGTTTAAAACAAAATGGCTTCCTTTTGAAAACGTAGAGAGAGTGGCAGGCAAGACAAAATGGAGTTTTTGGAAATTATTCAAATATAGTATTGATGGAATTGTAAATTTCTCACAAGTTCCATTGGATATGGTATCTTGGGGAGGAGTTTTATGTACTTTCGTAGCATTTGTTATGATTATTTTTATATGTTTACGAAAGCTGATTTTTGACGATCCAGTTGTAGGATGGGCATCTACTGTGTGCATTGTTATATTTATTGGAGGAATACAGCTCTTATGTTTAGGGGTAATAGGGCAATATTTAGCTAAAATATATATGGAAGTAAAAAAAAGACCACATTATATTGTCAGAGAAACTAATAGAAAAAACGAAAGTAAAAAAAATAGTTGATATTCGGAGGACTATTATGAAAAAAGGATGGGGACTTCAAAATTCCAGAAGCAGAATGATTGCTTTGTTTATCGTGGACATGCTTACTGTGGTTTTGGATTCTTACTTAGCGATTATATTGCGCTTTAAATTGGATAATATCTGGGTACCAGAGGAGTATATGAGCAGTGTAGAACACTACATGATTATAAATGTGATTACGACGGTAATTATCTTTTTGCTGTTAAATCTGTATAACCGAGTGTGGTCCTATGCCAGCTTATATGAGATGCTATTGATTGTGGGTGCGGCAATGTTATCGACGGCATTTCAGGCGTTTGGATTTAGTTTGTTGTATTTACCGATCCCAAGAAGTTATTATTTCTTCTACTTTATTTTGCTTAGTATTACTACACTAATTACTCGTTTTTCGTATCGAATTTTACACACGATGCAGAATGGAATCAAAAAATCAGCAAAGCATTCCCGGAATACGATCGTAATCGGAGCTGGTGAAGCGGGAAATATGATCATTAAAGAGCTAAAAAGCAGTAAGTACCTGAATCAGAAAGTTGTATGTGTGATTGATGATAACCCGTCTAAAAAGGGAAAATATATTCACGGAATTCGGATTGTCGGCGGAAGGGATATGATTCAGGAAGCGGCAAAAAAATATGATGCAGAAGAGATTATTCTTGCGATTCCATCAGCGGGGAATAAGGCTACTCGTGATATCTTAAGAATTTGTAATCTTACAGATTGTAAACTTAAAATTTTACCTGGTATGTATCAGCTCATCAATGATGAAGTTGGCGTGTCAAATTTGCGAGAAGTATCGATTGAGGATTTACTTGGAAGAGATACCATCAATATTGATATGGAAAGTGTTGGACAGTATGTAAGCAACAAGAGAGTATTGGTTACTGGTGGTGGTGGATCAATAGGTAGTGAACTTTGCCGTCAGATTGCAGCACATAATCCGAAACTTTTAATTATATTTGATATCTATGAAAATAATGCATATGATATTCAGCAAGAGTTGGTTAGAAAGTATCCAAACTTGAAATTAGAAGTGTTGATTGGATCTGTTCGTAATACGAGTCGAATTGAAAGTGTGATGGAATATTATCGCCCGGATGTTGTGTTCCATGCAGCTGCACACAAGCATGTACCGCTTATGGAAGACAGTCCGAATGAGGCAATTAAAAATAATGTATTCGGAACTTACAAAACTGCAAGAGCAGCGGACAAGTTTGGCGTGAAGAAATTTGTACTTATTTCTACTGATAAAGCGGTAAACCCTACGAATATCATGGGTGCTTCAAAGCGTATGTGTGAAATGATTGTGCAGACGTTTAGCAAGTATTCCAGAACAGAATATGTCATTGTGCGTTTTGGAAATGTGCTTGGAAGTAATGGTAGTGTAATACCACTCTTTAAGAAGCAGATGGAAGCAGGTGGACCTGTTACAGTTACACATCCGGATATTATTCGTTATTTTATGACGATTCCAGAAGCAGTGTCACTGGTATTGCAGGCTGGAGCCTATGCTCATGGTGGAGAAATCTTTGTACTGGATATGGGAGAACCGGTAAAGATTGCTGATCTCGCAAAGAATTTGATTCGGCTTTCCGGATATACGCTTGGTGTGAATATGGAAATTAAATATACGGGCTTAAGACCAGGTGAAAAGCTATATGAAGAGTTACTGACGAAAGAAGAAGGGCTTCAGAAGACGGCGAATGATTTGATATTTATCGGGAAACCGTTGGAATTTGATGAAGTACATTTTTTGAGTCAGTTAAGAGAACTTGAAAAAGCAGCAATGGAAGAAAGTCCTGATATTAAAGAGAAGGTTGCCGGAATTATTTCAACGTATCATATCAGACCGGAAGATAAGAAAAGAGATAGTGAGGCATTTCGAGAGTTAGTAAGTTTAGGGCGAATTAGTCATGAAGGACCGAGTGTAGAAACAGAAAAAAATATATAGAAAACAAATTGGAGGAAAAGCAATGGATAAAGTAGCAGTATTAATTCCGTGTTACAATGAAAGCAAGACAATCAAAAAGGTAGTCGAGGATTTTAAGGAAGTTTTACCAGAAGCTGTAATTTATGTATATGATAATAATTCATCTGACAACACAGCTGAAATTGCTGAAAAAGCAGGGGCAATTGTGCGACATGAATATCAGCAGGGAAAGGGAAATGTAATTAGAAGGATGTTCCGTGAAATTGACGCAGAATGTTATGTTATGACAGACGGAGATGATACGTATCCGGCAGAATTTGCAAGAGAAATGGTGGATAAAGTTTTAGATAGACATGTAGATATGGTGGTTGGAGATAGACTTTCATCAACATATTTTACAGAAAATAAGAGACCATTTCATAATTTCGGAAATACGTTAGTAAGAAAGACAATAAATAGATTGTTTAAAAATGATATCAAAGATATTATGACGGGATATCGAGCTTTTAGTTACCAATTTGTAAAAACATTTCCTGTACTGTCAAAAGGATTTGAAATTGAAACTGAGATGAGCATTCATGCAGTAGAGAAAAATATGTTTGTCGAGAATGTTATAATTGAATATAGGGATCGTCCGGAGGGAAGTGAGTCAAAACTTAATACTTATTCAGATGGGGCAAAAGTATTGATGACTATTGCGAGATTGTACAGAAACTACAAACCGTTTGGCTTTTTTACAATTATAGCAGCTTTCTTGGCAATTTTAAGTACATGTTTTATGGTTCCGATTATTGTGAAGTTTGCTAAAACGGGATTAGTACCTAATTTTCCGACATTGATTGTATGTTGTTTTGTATACTTAGCAGCTATTATGGCATTCTTTGTTGGCGTATTGTTATCAACTATTACTCAAAAGAATAGACAAGATTTTGAGATGGAATTACAGCGTTCTTCAGATAGATATAAGATGTTGAAGAAAGAGAAATAGATTAATTAGTTAAAGGAAAGAGAAGATGAGAAAAGCGTCTGTTGAATTGGCAAGGTTGATTGCCTGCTTGCTTGTTATTGGTGTGCATGTTTCATTGAGTACAGTTGTAAATGATACATACGATGCCAGTCGATTATTAAGTGCATGTTTGGTTGCAGATGGAGTAGCCATTTTTTGGTTGATATCCGGATTTTTTATGTTTAATACCAAGAGCTATTGGAAATTACTGAAACGTACTTTTAAGAACATAGTTATTCCGATGATAATTTTTTTGATATTTTGCTTTTTTCTATCGGGATATTTAGTTGATCGGACTAGTTTAGCGGTAAGTATTACTCATACAGGGGAGGATTATCTGAATTTACTAAAAGGTTTTTTCTCATGGAATGTAGTAGTGTCATGTTCTGGTCATTTGTGGTATTTGATGGTATATTTTGTAGTCATTTTAATGTTTCCGATTTTAAAAGCGTATGTGGATAGTATTAAACAAGATGTGAAAAAACAAAAGCTTTTTTTAATTATTTCGGCTATGTTGTTAATTTTTAATGATATATCAGCAAATACTATGGCAGAATTTTCACATCATTCATTTAATGGAGCGATTCCAGCAGCTATTTTTTTTGTATGGGGAAGTATTATTTATCAGCACAGAGAGGCTATAAAAACTAAAATTAGTTTTGTGAAGTGTGTAATACTTTTTGTGGGATTGAATATAGTAAGACTGCTGATTATCTTGAACAGACAAGGTCATGATTATTCATATACGAATATTTTATATTGGTATAGTTTTTGGGGGCTTATCTGTGCGTTATGCATAATTTTTGCATGTATGTTTTTAATTAATGATAATAAGGAATCGAAAATTAATAGAGTAATTTGTTGGCTTTCTTCTTATACTTTTGGAATATATATCGTTCATATGCTAGTTGTTATTATGTTAGACCGGTATTCAATTTCTAAATATATATTAGAGTATGTAACAGGGAAAATTGGAGGAGCGATTGGAGAATATTTTTATACGATAGTAATGATATTATTAGTATTTGCAATTTCATTATGTATTATTATCGTGGTGAAGATAATAAAAGAGTTAGCATTGAAAATTGTAAATAAGAGATAGTGGGAGAAGAATAGTAATGAAGCAATTTGTAAGGAAAATACTATTTGCATTTTTAATTATAATAGGATTAGAAACATTTGTTTTTAATTATAGATGTTGGGAGTCATTATTAAATCAAGAAAAGGTTGTAGAAAATTTTGAGTGTGGAAAAGGAATAAAAAAAAGCGGAGAGTATTATGAGATTGTAGATGAGAAGGAAGCTTTCCTGGAAATAAAAGCATTGAATATAAATTTGAAAAATATATTGGCAGATATTGATGTGGCAGATAATGCATCAGTATGTGATGAAAGATTTTTCCCGATACGTATATTTATGACTGATGAAGCTAATTCAGAATATAAAGAATTACCATCAATGAATATAGTGAGGAGAATAAAGGAAAGTAAATATGTTCGTTTACATTTAAGCGGGAAAACAAATAAAATTAAAATAAAAATTGATTTGCCTGAAGGAGCAAAAATTAGTGTAAATAAAATTGCATTTAATGTGAAAAGGCCTTTCATCGTTCATCCACTGCGTATAGTGATTGAAATGATTATTTTTATTTTATTTGAAATATTTAGACCAAATTCTAAAGTATATAATATTTCGTTCAATATAAAAAAAAGAAAGCAGCGAATTTTTATAGCTTTAGCATTGGGATTAAACTTGCTTGTCTTAGCGGGAATCAGTATTTCGACATTTCCGACAAGAAATCTTGGAAATGGAGGATGGCTTCCGGATACAGAATATGAAGAACTAACGGATGCTCTGATTGATGGTCATTTTTATTTGAATATAGAACCAACTAAAGCATTAGAAAACATTGATAATCCATATGATCCGCAATTGAGAAGTAAAGCTTTAGCGGAAACGGGAGAAACATATTATGTTGATCATGCCTATTATAAAGGAAAATATTATTGCTATTTTGGAATTGTTCCTGCATTGATATTTTTTGTTCCATTTAAGTTGCTATTTGGAGTTCATTTACCAACATGGATAGCAGTTACTTTTTGTGGTCTGATGTATTGTATAGTTAGTTATATATTTATATATTTGATAATAAAAAAATATTATAAAAATATATCTTTTGGCACATACATTGTGACGGATACGATTTTTATTGCTATGAGCGCTATAGTTTATTTAGTTTTTTATGGGACGATATATTCACTGCCGATCATGATGTCTTTGATGTTGGGAATTATAGGACTTAGTTTTTGGATTGCAGCAAGCGATAGTAAAAAACTTAATAAAATATATCTCATATTAGGTTCATTGGCAATAGCTCTTATTATAGGTTGTAGACCGCAATTAGCCATAATATTGCTGTTTGCGTTTCCTATTTTTTGGAATGATATTAAAGAAAAGAGGTTTTTCTCTGTTAAAGGAATGGCAAATACTTTAAGCGTAATAGTACCGTTTCTAATTATTGGTGTTGGCATTATGTATTATAATTATGCTCGTTTTGGCAGTGTTATGGATTTTGGGGCAAATTATAATTTGACCAGTAATGATATGACTCATAGAGGAATTGTTTTAGCAAGAAATTGGGTTGGGATTTTTGAGTATATTTTTCAGCCGCTAAATATATCTTCTAAATTTCCTTTCATGCAGTTAATTGGAAATAATGTACAATTTGATTATCAGGGATATTTAAGTCAGGAGCCATTATTTGGAGGTTTTTTATGGTTTAATCCAATACTTGTAATATGTTGGGCATATTTTAAAAATCGCAAGGAAATGAAGAAGAAAAAATGCTACGCATTAGGTGTAGGGGCGTTTGTTAGTGCTGTTATAATTATTTTATTAACAATTCAAATGTCTGGAATGACACAGAGATATATGTCCGATTTTGGATGGCTATTTGCGATGTCCACGGTGATTGCATTTTTATATTTAGAAGAAAAATATAGAAATACTCAAAAATATTATATTGTAATGAAAGTGCTGATTAGTCTGAGTGCTATTACATTAGTAGTTAATTATTTCAATATATTTATAGCTGATAGATATCAGAATTTATTTTATACGAATCCTAATTTGTGGTTTTGGGTTAAATATGTTCTGTTTTCTATATAAAAGAGCATGAAATTTGACAAAAAAACAAGCATTTGATATAATCTTTCCATCTAAAGAAAAGTGTAGTATAATAATTAAGTAATCAAAATAAAAGTTGGTGATTCAGATAGAACTAAATATCTGTAAAACCAACTTTTTTTGAGAAAAATATTATTTATATAAGTTAGGAGAACAATGGACGAGAAGATATTAACAGTAACGATACCAAGTTACAATGTAGAAGCATATTTGGAAGACTGTCTGGAATCTTTTGTGAATTCCGAGGTTATGGATGATATTGAAGTATTGATCGTGAACGATGGTTCAAGTGATAATACTGCCAAGATTGCACAACGATATGTAGACAAGTACGAAAATACATTCCGGTTGATAAATAAAGAGAATGGGGGACATGGCTCTACGATTAACACGGGTGTCCGTGAAGCAAAAGGAAAATATTTCAAAGTAGTTGATGGAGATGACTGGGTAGATACAAGAAGTTTTATTCATCTTGTGAAAGTGTTAAAAGAGAGCGATGCAGATATTGTGGCGTCTAATTATACCTGGATCAATCATACAACCAGAATGCCAGAGAAGAGGCAGGAACATCCGTTTGAAAAAATAGAGTATAATAAGCTGTATCAGTTTGAAGAGATCGTCGGTAAAACGATTATTGATATGCATGCGACAACTGTGAAGACGGAATTGTTCAGAAAGGCTGATGAACAGATTGACGAACACACTTTTTACGTGGATGTGGAATTTATTGCATTTCCGATTCCGTATGTGCGGACAGTGTATTTCATAGAAGAGCCGGTATATCAGTATCGCCTGGGACTTCCGGGACAGAGTATGTCTATTCAGAAGATGCAGAAGAATCTGAAGAATCATTTACGTGTGCTTATGCGGCTGAACAGCTATTGCAAGAAAGTAGAAAAGATTGCTCCGGTAGCGAATCTGGAGTATATCCGTGAGCTGACAGCAACAATTCTTACCAGTCAGATGAAGATTTATATAAGTTTTCCTCTTAAGAATGGTATGAGAAAAGAAGCAATGAAATTGGATGCATATTTTTATCATAAGAACCGGAAAGTCTATGACAGAGTAAAGAATCCGGCTGTTCTGGTTTTGAGGAAAACTCGATATGCTGCATTCCCGTTAGCGGTTCTTGCTTTTAAGGGACGAAGAAATTCATATTAAGATGGAGAAGAAAAATGAGTGTGACAAGAGATAGGATAAATACATTTTTTAGGTATAAGGATTTATTAAGAGAACTGGTAGTCAGAGATGTGAAATTAAAATACAGAAGAAGTTTCCTGGGATATGTATGGAGCATTTTGAATCCATTGCTGATTATGTTAGTAATGACGCTTGTATTTTCACAGATGTTTCAGCGTGGAATAGAAAACTTTCCAGTTTATCTGCTTACTGGACAGGCACTGTTTGATTTTATGAATAATGCAACCCATATGTCCATGTATTCAGTATTGGATAATGGAGCACTGATTAAGAAAATTTATGTACCAAAATATATTTTTACATTGTCGAAAGTAACAAGCTCATTGATTGATCTTATTTTTTCAATGGGTGCATTGATTTTGGTGATGCTGATTACAAGAACACCATTTTCACCATATTTTTTATTATTTCCGCTGGTAGTTATACCGCTTTATATTTTTGTGTGTGGAATGGGATTCTTCTTGTCAGCAGCAAATGTTTTCTTTAGAGACATTCAGTATATTTATAATGCAATTACTGTAGCATGGATGTATGTGACACCAATGTTTTATCCAATTGATCTTCTTCCGGACGGGCTGAGAAAACTGGTAGAATACTGCAATCCGATGTATTATTATATCCAGTTTTTCAGAGATCTTGTTTTATACAGACATTTTACAACACCTAGAATTTTTATTGGCTGCTGGGTGATGGCATTTATTATGCTGGCAATTGGACTTGGTGTGTTTAAGAAAACACAGGATAACTTCATTTTGTATATCTAGGAGAAAAGATAATGAGCGAAGAATATATTGTTGATGTTGACCATCTTACGATTCGGTTCAACATGGCATCTGAAAAGGTGGATAATTTAAAAGAATATGTGATTAAGTTGATTAAGCATGAATTGATGTTTCAGGAGTTTCTGGCGTTAAAAGATGTAAATCTGAAAGTAAAGAAGGGAGAAGCGTGGGGACTTATTGGAACAAATGGTTCTGGAAAATCCACTCTTTTAAAAGCATGTTGTGGGATTTTAAAACCGTATAAGGGAACTGTTACAACGAAAGGTACAATTGCTCCATTGATTGAGCTGGGTGCTGGATTTGATATGAATATGACAGCAAGAGAAAATGTGTTTTTAAATGGGACAGTACTGGGACATTCCAGAAAATTCATGGAAGAGCATTTTGATGAGATTATTGAGTTTGCGGAACTTTGGGATTTCCTGGATGTACCGATTAAGAATTTTTCATCAGGTATGCAGGCTCGACTTGGATTTGCGATTGCTACGATGGTAAGGCCTGATATTCTGGTTGTTGATGAAATCTTGTCTGTAGGAGATTATCAGTTTCAGGAAAAATGTTATAAGCGAATGGAAGATATGCTCAGTGGAGGAACAACACTTTTATATGTATCGCATGATGTCAAATCTGTAAGAAAGCTGTGCGATCATGCAATTTGGATTGATAAAGGTGTGGTAAGAAAAAGCGGTCTGGTTGAAGAAGTAACCAATGAGTATATGAATGAATAGTTTGATGGGAGAAATATGATACTACAAAAATTTGCTTTATATCCGTATTCAGAAGAGACGACTCAGCTTTATATGAAAACAACTGATGATGTTGTGACCGACAAGGAAAAAGTTGAGTTAAAGACTTTGGCAAAAGTAAATCTGGAAACATATTTTAATTTATTTTCATGCCTGAAGTGGAAAAAATATGTTGGAGTTGAGTCTGTTTATCTTAGATTAAAGCTGAATGGAATTGTAAAAGTAAAAATAGATCATCTTCAGGTGAAAGATGGAGATGTAGAAAGACATGGTGTACTGGACGAGGAAATCCAGTCGGATGCTTCGGGATATGTAACTTCAAATGAATTTACGCTTCCTGAGAAAGGAATGCTTGGAGTTATGATTGAGGCAGTGTCAGAGTCAGTGCTTTATGAGGTTGATTTTTCAACAGATCAGACGGGGATGGAAGAGAATGATATTTGTATAGGAATCGGAATCTGTACGTTCAAGAGAGAAAAATATGTAGAGCGTAATATAAATCTCCTGAAAGAGGGAATCTTGAATAATCCGGCTGCAGAAGCGTATGATCATATTAAAATTTGTATTTCGGACAATGCGGGTACGTTAGAACCAGAGAAAATCGAAAATCCAGAAATCCATGTCGTAAAAAATAAAAATTTGGGTGGAGTAGGCGGGTTTACCCGCACCATGCTGGAATATTTAAATGGCGAAGAAAAAATAAGTCACGTTCTGTTAATGGATGATGATGCAATTATATTACCGGAAACAATTGAAAGAAATTATCTTTTCTTAAAACATTTAAAGAAGAAATATTATAATTATGTAATTGGTGGAGCTCTGATGCGACTGGATCATCCAAGTATCCAGTATGAAAGCGGAGCATTATGGAATAATGGAGATATGATTGCGCATAACCATGATTTTGATATGACTTCACTGGCAGAATGCATTACAAATGAAGTTGAGATTGAACACGATTATGTGGGATGGTGGTATTCCTGCATACCAGTTACGTTTATTAACAAAAACAAATTGCCGCTGCCATTATTTATTCATAGAGATGATATTGAATATGGATTACGTGCAAATGGGGAATTTATTTTATTAAATGGAATTTGTGTATGGCATGAAGCGTTTGAAAATAAATGTCCGGGAACAAATGAATATTATGATATTCGAAATCTGGCAATACTGAATGCGATTCATGATGAAAAGTTTACGGCTAAACAATTTAAAAAGGTTTTATTTAAAGAGATTAGCAGCAATATAGGGAAGTATCGCTACAAGTATGTGGACTTAAATCTACTCGGAACACTTGATTTCTTAAAAGGAGCAAAATGGTTCAGCGAGCAGGATGGAATAGAGATTCACAAAAAACTGGCGGCATATAACTATGAGATGAAATCTAAAGAAGATTTTATCGGTTACAAAGGTTTGACGGAAGAAGATCTTAGCCCATATGGAAAAGAGCAAAGAGAGAATGTTCCATTTATGGAAAAGATCTGGAAAATGGCTACGATGAATGGACATTTTTTGCCGGCAAGACATGGAAAGCCAAAAGCAGAAATTCCATATCCGAATATTTATGATTTATATCGATATAAAGAAGTGCTGTATATAGACAGTACAGATCATGTGCTGGATGCAAAAAGAAGTGTTATTACGATGATAGCATCTTACATTAAATTTTTTAAAGTATGTAAACATATTGACCAGAGATATGATAAAGTATGTAAACAGTACCGAAATATGTTTGATACCTTTACTTCAAAGGATTTTTGGAATCATTATCTGGAATTAGATAAAAACATGGATTTATAAGGAGGAGCATATGGGATCACCAAAAGTAACAGTAGTAGTACCAATTTATAACGTAGAAAAATATCTTCGCCAGTGTCTGGACAGTATTGTGAATCAGACATTAAAAGATATTGAAATTATTTGTGTAGATGATGGCTCAACGGATTCATCACCGCAGATTATCCAGGAATATATGGACAAGGATTCACGTGTAAAGGTAATTACAAAGCCAAACAGTGGTTATGGAAATTCCATGAACCGTGGATTTGATATGGCAGAGGGCGAATATATCGGTATTGTTGAGTCGGATGATTATGCGGATCCGGAGATGTTTGAAGAAATGTATAATATAGCTTCAAGCAATCGGTTGGATGTGGTGAAATCAGGATTTTACTATTATTATTCGATTCCGAAAGAAAGAAACGAAAAAGAAGAAATTGTATCTAAAGTACGTGCAAGAAAAACATTCTGTCCGGCTACAGATTTTAATGCACCGATGGAAATGGTAGAATTTTTTAATTTGAAGCCGACGATTTGGTCTGCTATTTATAGAAAAGATTTTATTCGAGAAAATAAAATTCGTTTTAATGAAACACCAGGAGCATCGTTCCAGGATACGAGTTTTAGCTTTAAAGTAATGTGTCTTGCTAAACGTGTTCAGCTGTTACAGGAAGCATATTTGCATTATCGTCAGGATAATGAGAATTCTTCAGTAAATTCTCCGAAGAAAGTTTTTTGTGTATGTGATGAATATGAAGAGATGCATAAGTTCTTGGAAACGAATCCTTTACATCGTGGAGTATTAGAATGTGTATGTAATCGAATAAAATATGATACTTATATGTGGAATTTGGGGAGACTTAGTCCTAAATTTAAGTATATCTTTTTAGAAAGAGCAGCTCAGGAATTTAAAGAATGCTTTGAAAAAGGTACAATGGATTCACGATATTTTGAAGAATATAAGTGGGAAGGTGTAAAAAAAATGGTTGAAGATCCTATAGGTTTTTATAATGAGTATGCACTCAATCAACCGGGATATTCAATGAAAGAATTAAAGGAAATTAAAGAATCCTATTCGTATCGCATAGGAAGACTTATTACATTTCTCCCAAGAAAGATTTTGGGTGGAATTCAAAGTGTTAAAGATGATGGGGTTGTATATACTTTTAAATTAGGTTGTAAGAAGATTATTGGAGGTATATCATGGTTAAAGGACCGAAGATCTCGGTAGTTATACCGGTATATAATGTGGCGGATTATTTGAGTAGATGTTTGGAAAGTTTGAGACGTCAAACTCTTTTGGATATTGAAATCATATGTGTTAATGATGGATCAACAGATAACTCAGATGAAATAATTCGGGAACAGATGAAGATAGATTCGCGCATTCAACTTATTGATAAACAGAATGCTGGGGTTGCGGCAGCAAGAAATACTGGAATTGATGCGGCAACAGGGGATATGATTGTATTTTTAGATCCGGATGATTATTTAACAACTAATGCGTGTGAGAGAATTTATGAAGAGAGAATTAATCATTATGCAGACATTATTGTATATGGATCGAAACCGTTTCCTGAAATACCAGAGCCGGACGCCTGGGTTGCATGGAAATTAAATAGTAGAGATATATATTATCCAGAACCGAATGAAAAATCTTTATTTGGCGAAACTAATAGTGAACCCTTTATTTGGAATCATGCGTATTCTCGAGATTTTTTAAATGATAATCAGTTACGATTTATTGAATCGATTAAATTTGGAGAGGATATTGTATTTTTGTTTCAAACAGTTCCTATGGCAAAACGAGTACAGTATATTTCAGATCAACTGCACTATTATCAATGCTATAGAAGCGGGTCGTTTATGCAACAATATAATGATGAAACGGAAAAACGTTTAGTTCAGCATGTGAAAAATCTTAGAACAATAACAGCATTTTGGAATGAAAAAGGATTTCTAAATAAATGGGGGCGAGCTTATTTTGAATGGTTTATTAATTTTATTGTTCCGGATTTGATTCAGTTTAATCCGAAAAATAAAAAGAAATTAGCATTAGAAACAGTTAAAATTATAGAAAAATTTAATTTGAAAACATTTTATAAGCATTCAAAACTTGAAGTAAAAGAAAAAACAAAGAGATTATATAAAATGGCTAGATAGATAATAGTTCTAAGGGGAAGGAAAGAAATGAGAAGAGTATGGGAATATATTTACTGGCGTCTGCCAGTAGGAAAAAGGCAATTTTTTGATAAGGCAAATGATTTAGTAAAAAAAGCAGATTCATTAAGACAAATTTTAGAATCGGGAATTAAAAATAGTTATAATCATCAAAACGAGCTTTATAATCAGATGAGTGGAAAAATAGATGGATTATCAAATGAAGTGAGACATCTGCATGAGGAAAATGCTCGTTTGGAAAGAATTATTACACATTATCATAAGCAGGATATGCAGATGTTTTGGGAAGAGTATCGAAAAGATGGAGAGTCTACAGCAGATGCTCAAAAAAGATTTTTTCTTGCATTACCTAAAGCGAAGGGAGTAAGCAGAAATTTGCAACTTCTGGAGAAAGATTTACTAAGAGCTTTTGCTAGAATTTGTGAGGAGAATCAGTTATCTTATTGGCTTTATGCAGGTACTTTGTTAGGAGCAGTGAGACATAAGGGATTTATTCCATGGGATGATGATGTAGATACTTGTATGGCAAGAGAGGATATTGAAAAATTAAGAGAAATATTAAAGGATCATCAAGAATATAGACTTACAGTAAGATATGATGCATGTGGATTTTGTAAGCAGATTCGTTTTACTTATAAAGATACGACTATTCCTGTTTTTATTGATATATTTCCGTTTGACTGGATTAGTGAGGCATCATATGAAAAATGGGAAGAAAATCAGAAAATTAGAAAAGAGTTAAAAACAGAAATTACAGATGAAGGAAATCCATTGATTCAGGAATTTCGTAGGGCAGGATGTGTTGATGATGATTCGGCTATTGGAATTCAGATTGCAGAGATTTTTAATAAATATTATAAGAAACTTTATGATAAAAATATTATTTGTGCTAAAGAAGATGCAAAAGGGTGCTTATACAGTTTTGATAGTTGGAGTTATTGTAACGATAATAATTTAATATCAAAAGAGATTTTTTATCCATTACGGAAAATCGAATTTGAAGGCGATGAATATTATGTGCCAAATAAGTATATTTACGTTTTAAAAGAAGTGTACGGTGAAGATTTCTATACATTCCCATGTGGAGAGCCTCATTTTATTCATGCAGATTGGAAAAAAAATGAAAAGCTTCTTGAAGAAGAGGTAAAGAAAAGAGTTAAATAGAGAAAAGCAGACAAAACAATTATGGAAGGATAATTGTAGTTGTCTGCTTTTTTTAAGAAGGTGAAAGATGTACGACTTTAGAATCAGTTTCCCAAATGTTTATAACTTTTGAAATATTTGCAGAAATTTGCATCGGAATATTATTTGGTAACTGATTGGTTTTTATGGCTCTTAAGAATGCAACTAATTCATAACGAATCCCTTCTCCTTCAAGTGGATAAAAGTATCTTCGATTATCATTTTGATTTTCAAACCTAACTTCAAAATATTCAGTTTTCCACCAGGGTGCGGGTACATAAATATAGCCTTTTGTGCCAGAAATAACTAACTCACCTTCTGATTTTACTCCTTTACCCACTTTTAATGAAGCAACAGCATTTTTGTAAGTAAAATTTATTTTTGTAAATAAATCAAAAGTAGGAATTTTGTCTAACATAAGAGAGGTAATATTTATATCTATCCAATGTGTACCTAAGATATGAAAGATAGGTAACATAGCTGTAGGACCCCATGCACAAATACTGTTCCAATAATGAGTTGCTTTTTTTGTTGTATCAATTTTGATGTTTTTAAGACTTGTACAAGTTGATTCAACAGAAAGTACTTGACCGATTTTCCCGGAATTTAAAAGTAAAAGCAAGCGGTTATAAGCTGTAGAATAAGCTGTTTTAATGGCATCCATTAAGATTAAGTTTTTACTGTTTGCCAGCTGATAAAGCTCATTACATTCAGCTTCAGAAAGTGCAATCGGTGATTCACATAAAACGTGTTTACCAGCAAGTAAAGCCTGTTTGACATGATTATAATGTTTAGTAGGGTGTGAAGCAATGTATACAGCATCTATTGAAGAGAGAAGATCTGTATAACTGTTGGTTAATAACAGACTGTTATCAGCTTTTATTTGTGCAGAAGTTGAGGAAGAAGAAACGGCTATTACTTCTGCACCATTCACAAATTTGCTTTCACGAAAATATTTTGCTACAAGGGTAGAATTGCCTATTAATCCAAGCTTTAAATTACTGTCTTTTGCACGAAGCTCGGAACTGGATATACCTTCTGTACGGTCTAAGTAGATGACGTTGCAATATTTTTTCAGATAGTCAAAATGACCAATCCAATCAGAGCCAACAGTAAAAATATCGACATTATAATGCTGGATGTCATCGATTTTTTGCCCTTCATATTCTTCGATAATTATTTTGTCAGCAAGTCCGGTAGATCGGACGTTTTCGATACGTTCCATTAGAGACTGTTGTACATTTATTTTTCCACGTGTTTTATCAAAATCATCTGAGGTTACCCCGACAATCAAATAGTCCCCAAGAGCTTTTGCTCTTTCTAGTAATCTGATATGACCGTAGTGGAGTAGATCATAAGTTCCATATGTTATAACTTTTATCATTTAAAAAGCGACTCCTTTAATTGGTATTGTCTAATTCAAATAAAGCATCTAAAAAACGTTCCATATATTGTTTGGCACCAATGGTAACGCGTAGGCAGGTGCCAAAATTTCCGACATTAGAATAAGATTTTATTAAAATTTGTTTTTGCGATTTCATTTTTTCAACAATGGTTAGCGCATTTGTTTTAGGCTTTATAAAAATGAAATTTCCTGCATCCCCCTTATGCAAATACTTATGGGAATTTAATTCTTTTATCAAATAATCACGTCCAAGAGTGTAGTCTTCAATTAAAGAAGATAAAATACCAGGCGTTTCTAAAAGTTTTTGAGCTACTAACATGGCGAATGCGTTTGTATTATGTGGCGTGCATAATTTCTGTACCATTTTTATCTCATCAGGATGTCCAACCACATATCCAAGTCGACAACCGGCCATTGAAAATAGCTTGGAAAAGGTTCTTGTAACAAGGATATGTTTGGAGGTCAAAGCATATTTGATGAATGTTTTTGGATAAAAATAATGATAGGCTTCATCAACAAGGATAGTGATTTCAAGTTGTTCACATACTTTAATGATTTCTTGAAATTCGGTTTCTGAATATACATTTCCCATCGGGTTATTTGGGTTAAGTAATATAAGTAATTGTGTATCAGGCGTTAAGGTGGAAATAATATTTTGAATATCCATTGAAAGGTCATCATTATATGGAACCTTTACAAAAGATCGGCCATACATTTCAGAATATACTTGAAACATGAAATAGGATGGAACTACTCCAACAATTTTTCCGCTTTCTGAGGTAAAAGCCTGAATAATATAGCGAATTCCCTCAGCGGATCCATTTACAAGGCAAAGGTGTTCTGGTGTAGTATTCAGATGTTTTGCAAGGACTTCCGAAAAGTGATGGGTTTCTGGATACTGTGCAATTAATTGAGGAGTTATTTCAGGCAGAATAGAATCAATGAAATCTTGAGGAAGCCCTCCAGGGTTTTCATTTAAGTCAAGTCGTAAATAATTTTTGCGTTCATTTTGATCAAAAATGCGAACTAAATCTTTTAGATTATTATTTAAGTAATACATAGTGAATCTCCTTTATTGAATATGATAAAATCCTTTAGTTAATTTCCAAAATAATATTTTTTGTCTGTTTCCCCAAACATATTTTTGCCATAGCAATTTTATTGTTGGAGGAGAGGACCATTTTTTACAAAGAGCTGTATAAGGCATAGTTTTTAGATCTTGTATAAATGATGCACGGTTTGGATTTGAATTAATATGATTCTTTAGAGGCCCCTGATATTTTAGAGCCTCTTCATAATTGAGTTCATGTCCAACAAAAAGATCTTTGGTACTTAGAAAAGCCTTTTTACCTTTGATAGAATTACATATAACCAGAGAAGCACCTTTATTGTGATTATATAATTCAGGACAATATAAATGAACACCCCACAAATCTCCGAGTGAAATATCAGCAAAACGTTCTTTGGTTGCATATGGACATTGATAACAGGATGGTCGACTCATTAAATGACTGATCCAAATTGACCAGAACGGGTTAAACCATCTGTCAGTTTTAAGCTTCCTGCTGTTTTTTAAAGAAAGCTGCATAACTTCAAAATCCCATCGCCCAATAGAATGGTTAAAATAAGATTTAAAATCTTTATAACGATAATCAATTGATTTAACAGATGAATGATATTTTGCGGTAATATATTCATTGTAACTCTTCAAATAAAGAGGAGTAGGAACACCTTCGCAAATAACTTCAACTGTTAGCAAATTTGCTTGATCACAATTGAGCAAAAAAGATTTTAAACCGGCGATTTGACAAGGAGTGCCGGAAAATAAAACTTTTTTTCCATCTTGTAAAAACTTTTTTACATAAGTATAGGCATTACCTATATTGCTCTGTATATATTTTGATTTTCTGAATTTATCTAAATATTTTTTGTCAAAAATATGATCATGATATACATTTAAACCATCTGATACAGCTCCGAAAATTACATAATTTTTATCGCACCATGCATCAACGATTGCAGAGAAAGCTCCACCAGAGGTGCTTTCTGATAAAACTTTTTGATTTTTTATATGTCCTCCAAAAGTATAATTCATTCCGGAACATTTTTGAGGAGATAAATTATAAGGACAAACTTTACGGCATAATCCGCAATTCGTGCATAAATCTATATTGATTTTGGGATAGCGAAATTCTTCTGAATCAGGAATCATACAGATAGCTTTGTGTGGGCAAATATTTGCGCAGGCTTCGCAGCCGGAACAGGTAATTTTATCATTTGTATCAAGGTAACACATGCTTAATGATCTCCATTCAATAAATTAAGTTCTTTCGTGAGAAAGTCCAGAGAAGTTTCTCTTGCAGTATTTATACGTGCATGCACAGCATCGTAATCGTGGATTTGTGGAATTACTGAAGATGCTTTTGTGAGAAGGCATTCTTTTAAATCAAATAACTCCAGAACTTCGGCAATTTTATTGTCACCGGATTCTCTGGAAAATACTGCCAGTTGTTTTCGGTATTGTACAGCAAAAATCAAACCATGGAAAGAGTTCGTTATAACGTATTCTGAATATTTTACCAGAGAAAGAAATTCTTCCACACCTGCTTCATAAAACATTTTATGTCCTTTGGCTGAGTTTGTACTGCGTAAGCTGATTTCAACAATTGTCCATCCGTTATCACGGGCTATTTTTTCTGCAAAAGCTTCCATTTCTTTGTTGTATCGTCGTGCATATAATAACAAATATTTCTCAGTTATAATACGAGATGCGGCTATGGTGTCATAATCTCCAGTGTCTAGTAAAAGAGTTGGATCGATTGTTCTAAAAACTTGAATTCCATTAGGATTAATATGTTCTTTTAGATAAGGTATAAATTTATTTTCCCGTAAACCAATTGCTAAAAAGTTTTGAAGCCGGTTATTTAATATCTGGTAGCTATCTGTGTCAAAATGGGCATCACCAAAACTTGCAGCATAAGATACAGAATTTCCTTTCATCACATCGTAGTTAGCAAAATAACCATCATCAAATCCGTTGAATTCATTAATACAGAAAATGGTATCACTGCCACATACAAAATGGTTAATATCATCAAAATGGGCAATAGAATTAAAGTTTTCTGAAGTATATTTTTGAGAAGTTAAACCAAAGTATGTGTGATAAAAATGATCAAATTTCTGATAGTTAATACGAATGGCAGGAAGAGACAACTCACACATTTTTCTGGATTCTGGGTCCTGATCCCACATATTGGAAAAAGGATTTAAAGGATCTTTGTCAGAGAGAGAATCCGGGCAATAGTCAACTAAAACTGGTTGATACAAATCCGGAGAAATACGCTTTATAGATTGGTAAAGTGCCCAGGATTGTAGGGCGGATCCATAATTCGTAAAATTGCAATATATATTATAACTGACTATACCTATTCGAATCATAAAAATACTCCTTGAAATTATATAAAATAAGTTGTTAAATATACTAATCATGTTATCATGGATTTTAGGAGACAACAAGTGATATTGTAAAGAAAACGTTGTTATATGAACAAAAATATAGTATAATAGCACGGTTTGAAGAAGAGAGAATATTTTACGAAAGGATAACAGAAATGAAAAAAGAAAAAGATATATTTGATCGTATCATGGAATTTCCGGTTTTAAGGATTTTTAATCCATTTTATAAAAAAAATAAAGAAATATTATTATACTTATTTTTCGGAGGTTTAACATTTATAGTAAGCATTGCTTCGTATGCATTTTTTAACATTCAACTAGGATGGAATGCTCTGGTAGCAAATATTGGTTCATGGATACTGGCAGTTGCATTTGCTTATATAACTAACAGGATTTGGGTATTTGATTCTAACGCTGAAACTACAGCTGATTTTATCAAAGAGATCACCAGTTTCGTAGGCGGTCGAGTAGCAACGCTGGTAATTGAGGAACTGATTTTATTCATTTTCATCACAAATCTGGGAATGAACAGTATGCTGGTTAAGATAGTGGCACAGGGGATTGTGATCGTGCTTAATTATGTGATCAGCAAGCTGATTGTGTTCAAAAAATAGCAGAAAAGTAGTTAAGAAATAGTTTTAATTGTATTTTATGGAGTTTTTTGGTAGTATATACTATGTAATAATTTTGTAATAATTGTTACATAGTATATTTTATTTTAAAGAAAGAAGATTATTTATGGAGAATATGCATATCGCTTTTTCACCTCCGGATATCACGGAAGAGGAGATAGCAGAAGTTGTAGATACGTTAAGAAGTGGTTGGATCACAACCGGACCAAAGACAAAGCTTTTTGAAAAACAGTTGGCAGAATATATAGGGACTAATAGAGTAGTCTGTCTGAATTCAGCAACAGCCTGCCTGGAGATGACACTGCGTCTTCTGGGAATTGGACCGGGAGATGAAGTAATTACAACTGCCTATACTTATACTGCATCAGCCAGTGTAGTAGAGCATGTAGGTGCAAAACTGGTTCTGGTGGATGTGGCAAAAGATTCTTACGAGATGGATTATGAGAAGCTGGCAGATGCAATCACAGAGAAGACGAAAGCGGTTATCCCGGTAGATCTTGCCGGAATTATGTGTGACTATGATAAGATATTTGAAATTGTAGAAGCAAAGAAATCACTTTTCCATCCGGCAAATGAACTTCAGGAGAAGTTTGGCAGAGTGATCGTAGTGGCAGATGCAGCGCATGCATTTGGCGCAGAGCGAAAAGGAAAGAAATGTGGACAGGCTGCAGATTTCACAAGCTTTTCCTTCCATGCGGTAAAGAACCTGACGACAGCGGAAGGTGGCGCAGTCACATGGCGTCCGATCGAAGGTGTGGATGACGAAGAGATTTATAAAAAATATATGCTTTTTTCACTGCACGGTCAATCCAAAGATGCGCTAGCAAAGACGCAGCTTGGCGCATGGGAGTATGATGTTGTGGCACCTTATTTCAAATGTAATATGACTGACATTATGGCTTCCATCGGACTGGTACAGTTAAAGCGTTATGATGCATTATTGGCACGACGTCGGGAAATCATAGGAATGTACAATAAAGCGCTGGAAAGTCTGCCGGTGAGTGTACTGAATCATTTTGATGAGGGTCACAAGTCCAGCGGACACCTGTATCTGATCCGTATTCAGGGAAAAACACGGGAAGAATGTAATGAGATCATTACGAAGATGGCAGAGCGTGGCGTGGCAACCAATGTGCACTACAAACCGTTGCCGCTATTATCTGCTTACAAGAATCTGGGATTTGATATCAAAGATTATCCAAATGCCTATGCATTATTTGAAAATGCAATTACATTACCGCTTCATACAAAACTCACAGATGAAGAGGTAAAATATGTGACAGATGTATTGAAGGAATGCATCGGATAGGAATGCTGTATGAGAAAATGGGACGAACTTCCGAAGTTTATGAGAACAGACGAAGTAAAACAATACTATGATATTCTGATCAGACACGAAAAAGAATTAAGATTAAAGAGATATTTTGATATTCTGCTTTCGATGATTTTACTTGTTATTTTATCACCGATCATGTTAGTCATCAGTATTGCAATCAAGCTGGATTCACCGGGACCGGTGATTTACAAGCAGGTGCGTGTGACACAGTATGGAAAGAAATTTCACATTCTAAAGTTCCGTACTATGGTGCAGAATGCAGACAAGATGGGAACACAGGTTACGATCAGTCAGGATTCCAGACTGACACGGGTTGGAAAAGTGATCCGTGGCTGCAGGATTGATGAATTTCCGCAGCTTATCAATGTCTTTCGTGGGGAGATGAGTTTTGTCGGAACCAGACCGGAAGTTGTGAAGTATGTAAAAGGATATACTAAAGAAATGTATGCGACTCTTTTGTTACCGGCAGGAATCACTTCCAGAGCCAGCGTATGCTACAAAGATGAGGGTGAAATGCTGGAGCATGTAGAAGATGTGGATTATGCTTATATTCACGAAGTGCTTCCGGAGAAGATGAGTTATAATCTGGAAGATCTGCGCAAATACAGTCTGTGGAGAGATTTCATGACCATGTTTATGACAGTATTTGCAGTATTGCGATAAGAACTACAGTATAGGAGAAATGTATGTTAGTATCAGTTTGCACGATTGCGCGCAATGAAGAAGAGTATCTCCCACATTTGCTGGAAGATATTACGAAACAGGATTACCCGGCAGAGCAGATTGAGGTTGTGATGGTTGACAGCAGCTCAACAGACGGAACCAGATGGATTATGGAACGCTTTGCTGAAGATAATCCACAGTATCATAATTGTATTGTTACAGAGAATCAGGGAAACAATCAGGCATCCGGCTGGAATCAGGCAATCCGTTGTTCGACCGGGGATATCATTATCCGTCTGGACGCACATGGGCGCATTCCGGAGGATTTTGTTTCCAAGAACGTAGAATGCATGGAAAGCGGAGAATATGTCACTGGTGGACCAAGACCGAATCTTCCGGAGAAGGACACACCGTGGCAGAGACTTCTACTGAGCGCGGAAAGTTCGATGTTCGGAAGTGGAATCGCAGGTTTCCGGAGAGAGAATGAAAAAAAATATGTAAAGTCCATGTTCCATGCAGCGTATCGGAGAGAAGTATTTGAAAAGGTTGGACTTTTCAATGAAAATCTGGGGAGAACGGAAGATAATGAGATGCATTACCGGATCCGGCAGGCAGGATACCGCTTATGCTACGATCCGCAGATTCATTCCTGGCAATATGTGAGAAGTTCGATTCCGGGAATGATGAAGCAGAAATACGGCAATGGAGACTGGGTAGCAAGAACTCTTGGTGTATGTCCTGGATGTCTCAGCATTTATCATTTTGTACCGTTTGCTTTTGTGATTGCGATTCTTGTGACATCCTTTTTGGCAGCACTAAAGAAGCCATTTCTGGCGATTGCCATGTGGATCACTTATTGGTGTGGTGCAATCGGAATGGCAATACTTGCTGTAAAAAATGAGGCGAAGCATATATGTCAGCTTTTGCTTCCGGGAATCTTCTTTTTACTTCATTTAAGTTATGGAGTGGGAAGTGTCGTCGGAATGGGAAAGATGATAAAAGATAAAATTACAAAGAAATAAAAGAGAGGATTTAGTATTATGAAGTACGATTATTTAGTAGTAGGATCAGGATTATACGGAGCAGTATTTGCTCACGAAGCAAAGAAAAAAGGAAAAACCTGTCTGGTAATTGACAAGCGTCCGCATATCGGTGGAAATATTTACTGCGAAAATATTGAAGGAATCAATGTTCACAAATACGGTGCACATATTTTCCACACATCCAACAAACAGGTTTGGGATTACATCAACCAGTTCGCAGAGTTCAACAATTACATCAACTCACCGGTAGCGATTTACAAAGACGAGCTTTACAACCTGCCGTTTAACATGAATACATTCAGCAAAATGTGGAACATCAAGACACCACAGGAAGCAAAAGAAATGATCGCAAAGCAGGTTGCAGAGACTGGAATCACAGAGCCGAAGAACCTGGAAGAACAGGGATTATCTCTTGTAGGAAAAGATGTATTTGAGAAATTGGTAAAAGGTTATACCGAAAAACAGTGGGGACGTGCCTGCAAAGACCTTCCGGCATTCATCATCAAACGTTTACCGGTAAGATTTACATTTGACAACAACTATTTCAATGACAGATATCAGGGAATCCCGATTGGCGGATATACAAAGATCATTGAAAAGATGCTGGACGGAATCGAAGTAAAAACAGATACCGACTACTTTGAGTTCATCAAAGAAAATCCGGATATCGCAGAGAAGACATTGTTTACCGGAATGATCGACGAATACTTTGGATACAAGCTCGGAGCACTGGAATATCGTTCCGTAAGATTTGAGACAGAAGTACTTGATACAGACAACTATCAGGGAAATGCAGTTGTAAACTACACTGAAAGAGAAGTTCCGTACACACGTATCATCGAACATAAGCACTTTGAATTTGGAAAACAGGAAAAGACCGTTATCTCTAAAGAGTACTCTTCAGAGTGGAAGGTTGGAATGGAACCGTATTATCCGGTAAATAATGAACAGAACAATAAGCTGTTTGAAGAATATAAAAAGCTTGCAGAGCAGGAAAAGAATGTGATTTTTGGTGGACGTCTTGGAAATTACAAGTATTATGATATGGATAAGGTAATTGAGGCGGCACTGGAGATGGTGGCTGAGGAATTATAGGAAAATATAGCATAAAAAACAGGGTATGAATGAGGATATCCTGTTTTTTATGTAATATGTATGGGAAGAAGTTGAAGATGGAGAAAATAATTGAAATAAGAAATAAGATCGAAATGAAATGGGAAGCTGTTCCGTATGAAAAAAATGTGATATGTCGGAAAAAAATTTTTTGTGTGCATTAAGTGTATGGATAATCTATGCGTTTAATTGGATAACGATGTTTCATATACAGTGACCTGAACATTTATATTTTTATATACAGGTTTTTGTTGGTATGGCAGTGTTGTTTAGATACATGGTGCTGAGTTCTGAGAATATAGATGCTTTGGTTTTAGCTCTTATAGTTTTAGCTGTATTTGTAATTTCAAAAGATAGAAATGGAACAGGATTATTACTTGAAACAGGATTGTTTATTATCGGAGCTAGAAAAATTGATTATAAAAAGATTTTAAAAGTATATCTTGCAATTGAAATTCCGTTAACGCTTATCACTTTAATGGCTGCACGTTTGGGAATAATTGAAAATTTAGTATATCACCGTGGAGAACAAGTGAGAATGACCTTTGGATTTGTATATCCTATAAATTTTGTGTCGTATCTTATGTTTATAATTGCTGCATGGATTGCAATAAAAGAGGTAAAATGCATATTTTTAGAGTTAGGTATGATTACGATACTTGTAGTTTTCCTGGACAAGTATTGTGATGCAAGGTGTGGAGAAATATGTATTATTCTTATTGTGCTTTGTACTGCATATTTAAAATGCAGAATGTATTTTGCAGAGAAAAAAGGGAAAAAGTATAAGACATCTAAGCTCTTAAATTTTTTATGTTTATGTGTGCTGTTTTTAGGTGCAGGAATAATGATTCTTTTGTCCAGATTTTATGATCCAAGTAAAGGCTGGATGGAAAAACTGAATAGTATTACGTCAACAAGACTTTTTTGGGAAAGAAAACTTTTGATTTGTATGATGTGAAGTTGTGGGGACAGTATATTGAAATGCATGGAGACGGTGGAACGACAGATCCTGTCCCAGATTACTTTTTTATTGATTGTTCGTATTTAAATATACTAATGAGATTTGGATTTGCTGTTTTTGTGATAGTAATGTTGTTATTAAGTATTATGATTATTAAGAGCTTTAATAAACCGTATTTGATGGCGATGATAGTTGTAATATGTATACATTCGGTAATAGAGCAACATTTGTTTGAATTGCATTATAATATATTTTTAATGTTAGCATTTGCAAATTTTAATGTACAAGATAATAGGAAAAAGGCGTTTATAAAAAACAAGAATAATAACGGTCTAGAATGAATCAGGATATGGGATAAAAACATATCCTGATTTTTACATTTTGATGATTTTGTAGTTGTTGTCAATCTTGCATTTTTCCAATATTTATGCTTTACTATGCTATGTATGTTTGTAAATACTAAGTAAAGGAAATGAAAGGAAAATGAAAAAACCAAAGATAAAGAGTATCGGATATGGATTCTATTGTATTCTAATGATCATAATATCGGTTCTTGGATTTATTCTTTATAATCTGGGAAACTGGGTATTAGACACGTGGGGGCTGTTGTCTATCGATGAAATTATTTTTCATCTGAAAGTACCGCTTGATGGGACAAACTCAGATGTAGTACTGGATGGGATCAATGCATGCGTACCATTGGCAGTATTAGTATTATTTTTATCTATTTTCCTGATTATAGGATTAAGGAATAAGCATGGAAAATGTATGATTGCGTTATTTCTTGTAGCTGTGATTGCCTGTGGAAGTGCAGGAAGGGCGGCTTATGAAGTATATGATGAATTGGATGTAAAAGAATATCTGCTAAGTCAGAGGAAAGAATCGCATTTTATTGAACAGAATTATGTGGATCCACGTACAACGAAGATTACGTTTCCTGATAAAAAAAGAAATCTGATTTATATTTATCTGGAGTCAATGGAATCCACCTTTGCGTCAAAAGGAGATGGAGGAGGACTAGATTTTAACTGCATTCCGGAATTGACGACTCTTGCAGAAGAAAATACTAATTTTTCCAATTCAGATAAATTGGGTGGTGGATATCCTGCTTATGGAGGAACCTGGACAATGGCAGGTATTTTTTCACAGACTTCAGGAATACCGATCAAGAATTCGGAACAGACGGATGATGTAAATGCAACACTTACAGAACAGTCTTCTTTCTCTTCGCAGGCAAGAAACTTAGAGGATATTCTTGCAGATGAAGGATATAACCAGTGTTTTATGATTGGCTCTGATGCGACTTTTGGGGGAAGAAGAGCATACTTTGAGAGTCATGGAAAAGGACAAACAGAAATCTGTGATTATAATACGGCAAAAGAAAACGGACAGATACCAGAAGATTATTATGTATGGTGGGGATATGAGGATCAGAAGCTGTTTGCAAATGCGCAGGAAAAACTGACCGAATTAAGTTCAAAAGATGAACCGTTTAATTTTACTATGCTGACGGTAGATACCCATTTTGAAGATGGATATGTATGTGAACAGTGTCAGAATGAATTTGGTGATAACCAGTATGCAAATGTAATGGCATGTTCGAGCAGGCAGGTAGATGCATTTGTAAAATGGATTCAGCAACAGCCATTTTATGAAAATACAACGATTGTAATAAGTGGGGATCATTTGACGATGGATTCTGATTTCTGTAATGATGTCAGTGAAGATTATGAACGTAGTGTATACAATGTATTTATCAATCTTCCAGAAGGTCTGGACACTTCATTTGAAAAAACACATAACAGAGAGTTTGCAACACTGGATATGTTCCCGACCACGTTGGCTGCGATGGGAGTAACAATTGAAGGAGACAGGTTAGCACTTGGAGTGAATCTGTTTTCTGATGAGCAGACACTTACCGAGCAATATGGAAGAAAAGGTCTTGATAAAGAGCTGATGAAAAAATCAAAATTCTATGATATGCTGATCAATGATGTGGATATTGATGCACTACAGAAAAAGCGAAAGGAAGAGGCCGAAAAACAGCAGGAGGAAAATGCAGATAATCAGGAAAATACAGATAATCAAGAGCAGCAGACGAATCAGCCAGATGCAGGTGTAGATACAAGTGGTATTGAAACGCCGGATGCATGGCAGGGGTATACGCAGGATAATTACCAGTATAATTATAATGACGGATCGAATGATTACTGGTATGACGGAGAAAATTCCTGGGACAATTCATGGAATGGAGGATATGATGATAATACTTATGTAGAACCAACTCCAACGCCGGAACCGACTCCAGCTCCAACGCCGGAGCCAACACCAGATCCAACGCCGGCACCGGATCCAGTGCCAGAGCCGACACCAACACCAGATCCGGCACCGGATTCAACACCAACTCCGGATCCCGGTGGAGGCGCAGAAAGCAATGCAGGCGGAACAACAGAAAATGTAAATTAGAGAAGAACTCCGGTTTATGCCGGGGTTTTTCTTCGGATAAATAAAGCAGAACGGAGTTGTCCGTAAATTGATACAATGAGAAATTCTACAAACAAGTAGACATTTCCCCATAAAAAGTGTAAGATAGAATCTAAGAGTATTTATACTTACAATTAATATGGTTAGAAAGAGGAAAGTACATGAAGATGAAGTTTACGAAAAAAATAGCGACAATTCTTTTGTCTGTATGTCTGATCGTACCATGTTTTTCTGTGATGGCGCTAGCTGCAAATGGTGTGATATTCTTTTCTGATCTTGAGACAAGTGTCGGGGATGAATTTACGATCACAGGTACAGCAGTTGTCAGCGGAGATGTAATCGGAGACGCGACGATTCATATGACTTACGATCCTTCTTATATGCGATTTGAAGAGGGAGACGGAGTGAATGCAGACACGGATGGTAATCTGACATTTAAAGGTTCAGGTGACGGAAGCAGTGACCGGATTGAGTTTACAATGAAATTCCAGGCTCTCCAGGAAGGAAGTACAAGACTTGAACAGGGAGATGCGACGGTTACAGACAGCGCTGGATCAAGTGTGGCATGTGAAGAAGGATATGCGGATGTTACGATTGGAGCAGGAGATCCGAGCAAGATTAAAGATGTTGCGAATGGAGCAAGTGTCACGATTGATGGTCAGGAGTATACCTTATCCGGTGATTTCTCAGACAGCATGATTCCAGCTGGATTTACAGCAGGAGAGATTACTTATAATGATTCGACGTATAAAGGTGCTGTGCAGGAAAAGACAGGACTTCAGATGGCTTACTTGGTAGACGGCGATGGAAAAGGCGATTTCTGGATGTATGATTCATCTGACAGCAGCTTCTCACCGGCAGAACAGGTTGTGATTTCAGATACTTATTCTATCGTAATTTTTGATGCAGGCAGTAAAGTGTCTATGCCATCAAAGTATTCAAAAGGAAATCTGGAGATCAACGGCAAGACTTTTGAAATCTGGGATGAACCGGATCGCGATGATTTCTATGTATTATATGCAGTAAATAATGACGGTGAAGAATCCCTCTATTTATATGACTCTGTAGAGCATACTTATCAGAGAATGGAGACTCCGAAGTCTGCGACTACACCGGATAAGAAGAGTGCAAGCAAGTTTGACGCAATTTTAGAAAAGATTTCCGATCATTTGATCTGGTTTGTAGCAGCGGCAGCAGTTATCGTCATTCTTCTGGTAATCTTCCTTCTTGTTTCCGTTGTGAAGTTACATAACCGCAACAGAGAGTTGGATGATCTGTATGATGAATATGGACTGGATGACGAGCCACAGAGCAATCCGGTAAGACCGATCCAGCCTGTTAAGGCAGAAAAGAAATCACAGTTCAAAAAGAGACAGGATGATGATTTTGAAGATGATTATGATGACTTCGATGACGATTTTGACGATGATGATTATTATGATGATGACTTCGACGATGATTATGATGACGAAGGAATAAGTGATGATACTCGTAGCGTTGATGAGTTTGATGATGACGACTTTGATTCGTTCGATGATTATAATATCAAGAAAGAAAAGCGTAAAAAAGGTGATACTTTCGAAATGGATTTTATTGATCTGGATTAAAGAGAAAGGCGGGGATGACGATTGTTATTCCCGCTTATTCTTTACAAAAAGTCCCATATTTGCTACAATGTAACGAAAAGAGTAAAATTTATTTTCGCAAAAAAGACTGGAGGATATAGATAAATGTGTGGAATCGTAGGATATGTCGGATCGCAGCAGGCTGCACCGATCTTACTGGACGGATTGTCAAAGCTGGAGTATCGTGGATATGATTCAGCAGGGCTTGCTGTCCGTAATGGAACCGAAGAAACGGAAGTCATCAAGGCAAAAGGCCGTTTGAAAGTATTAGCTGAGAAGACCAACAACGGTACAGCAGTTCCGGGAACCTGTGGAATCGGTCACACCAGATGGGCAACACATGGGGAACCGTCAGAGAACAATGCGCATCCGCATATGAGTGACGATGGCAATGTAGTTGCTGTACACAACGGTATTATTGAAAACTATCAGGAGTTAAAGAACAAGCTGCTCCGCAAAGGATATACATTCTACTCTGAGACGGATACAGAGGTTGCTGTTAAGCTGATCGATTATTATTATAAAAAATATGAAGGAACACCGGTAGATGCGATCAACCATTCTCTGGTCCGTATTCGTGGATCTTATGCGCTTGCTGTGATGTTCAAGGATTATCCGGAAGAAATTTATGTGGCAAGAAAAGACAGTCCGATGATTCTTGGCGTAGGAGATGGAGAGAGTTTTATTGCATCAGATGTGCCGGCTATTTTGAAATATACAAGAAATGTATACTATATTGGCAACCTGGAGATGGCAAAGGTCAGCAAAGAGGAAATTACCTTCTACAATCTGGACGGAGAAGAGATCCAGAAAAAAATGAAAACTGTTGACTGGGATGCAGAAGCAGCTGAAAAAGCTGGTTTTGAGCATTTTATGATGAAAGAGATCCATGAGCAGCCAAGAGCGGTTAAGGATACTCTGAATTCTGTATTAAAAGACGGAAAGTTTGATCTGACAGATATCGGATTAGCGGAAGAGGATATCCGGAGAACAAGCCAAATTTACATTGTAGCATGTGGTTCTGCTTACCATGTAGGTATGGTGGCACAGTATGTGATCGAGGATCTGGTGAAGATTCCTGTTCGTGTGGAGCTGGCTTCTGAATTCCGTTACCGTAAGCCAATTCTGGATCCAAATGGTCTGGTGATCATTATCAGCCAGTCAGGAGAGACCGCAGACAGTCTTGCAGCGCTCCGTGAGACAAAAGCGCAGGGAATCCGTACACTTGGAATTGTCAATGTAGTCGGATCTTCTATTGCAAGAGAAGCGGATAAGGTATTCTATACTCTTGCAGGACCGGAGATCTCTGTGGCAACAACGAAAGCGTACAGTACACAGCTGATGGCTTCTTACATCCTTGCAATTCAGTTTGCCAAAGTAAAAAATACAATCACTGAAGAGCAGTATGAAAATTATATTGCCGAATTACAGGCAATCCCGGAGAAGATTGAAAAGATTATTGAAGATAAAGAAAGAATCCAGTGGTTTGCAGCAAAGCAGGCAAACGCAAAGGACGCATTCTTTGTCGGACGTGGAATTGATTATGCAATCTGTATGGAAGGCAGCCTGAAGATGAAAGAGATCAGTTACGTTCATTCAGAGGCATATGCAGCGGGAGAACTCAAGCACGGAACCATTTCTCTGATAGAGGATGGAACGCTTGTGATCGGCGTGCTGACACAGCCGGAATTATATGAAAAGACGATCAGCAACATGGTAGAGTGCAAGAGCCGTGGTGCATATCTGATGGGACTTACAACTTATGGCAATTACAGTATCGAAGATACCGCTGATTTTGTAGTTTACATTCCGAAGACAGATGAGCATTTTGAGGCATCGCTTGCAGTGATTCCGCTGCAGCTGATGGGATATTATGTATCCGTTGCAAAGGGACTGGATGTAGATAAGCCGCGTAATCTGGCGAAATCTGTAACGGTTGAATAAGAAAAAGCGCAGTTTGGATAAGTCATAATATCAAATAAGATGGAGCTTAGTAAGATGGACGACATAAAAATATGTCGTTCATCTTTTTTTTCATATTTTATCACACTTTCATCACAATTATAGGCTAAACTCTTAACTATAGAAAAGGAAAAGAAAGGAGTCTTGAATGATGGACAATCAGTACAATTATTACAGACCAGATTCAGATGAAAATAGAGGAGCAGACAATCAGCAGGGATTCGGAGCAGGACCGCAGCAGAATCCGAAAGCTCCAAAACCGAAAAAAGGTTACGCAAAGAAAGTCGCACTTGTTGTAGGTGCTGCAGTATTATTCGGGGCAGTTGGCGGTGTGACGATGCAGGGAACCAGTTATCTGACTGGTAAGCTGCTTGGAAAGAATACAAAGAGTACCGTAGGCACAACAAAGACTGTATCGAACGCAAAGCTTACGACATCTACCAGTACAGTAACTTCTGATGTATCAGATATTGTTGAGAATACACTTCCGTCAATCGTTTCTATTACCAATATGAGCGTACAGGAAGTACAGAATTTCTTCGGAGGAATCAGCCAGCAGGAGAGTGAAAGCGCCGGATCCGGTATCATCATCAGCCAGAATGATTCAGAACTCCTGGTTGTTACCAATAACCATGTTGTAGAAGGAAGTGATACACTTACTGTTACATTTAATGATGGTAACAGCGTGGAAGCGCAGATTAAAGGAACAGACTCCGCAAGGGATCTTGCAGTCGTAGCTGTTCCGCTTGATAAGATTTCAGACGATACAATGAATGCGATTAAGGTTGCAACACTTGGAGATTCAGATTCTCTGAAGGTTGGAGAACCTGCTATTGCAATCGGTAATGCACTTGGTTATGGACAGTCTGTTACAACTGGTATCGTCAGTGCAACCGGACGAACAATTGATGGATTTGACGGAGAATACATCCAGACAGATGCAGCAATCAACCCTGGTAACAGTGGTGGAGCTCTTCTGAATGCAAATGGTGAGGTAATCGGTATCAACTCTGCAAAGATCAACAGCTCGGCAGTAGAGGGTATGGGATTTGCGATTCCGATTTCTGATGCAAGTGATGTTATCCAGAATCTGATGAATAAAGAGACAAGAAGCAAGGTTTCAGATGAAGAAAGAGGATATCTTGGAATCAAGGGATACGATGTATCTGAAGAAGGTGCACAGATGTACAATATGCCGACCGGTGTTTATGTCAAAGAAGTTATGAGTGGTGGCGGAGCTGAGAAAGCCGGTCTTACAAAAGGATCGATCATTACTGGTTTTGAGGGAAGTTCCATCAGTGGTATGAGCTCTCTTCAGGAACAGCTTCAGTATTATAAAGCCGGAGAAGAGGTAACGCTTACCGTACAGATCCCGGATAAGAATGGTGAATATACAGAGAAAGATATCAAGGTTACACTTGGTAAAAATTCATAAAATGATGTGAACACGCCGTTTTATGGGAGTATGAGGTGTTCGAGGATTGCGGGAATTGCATAGCAATGGAGCAATCCGGTTACATTATAAAATACTAAAGAAAGATGCCGTCAGATCAGAAATGGTCTGGCGGCATTATTGATATTGAGACCTATTTGAAATGGAAATGGTATCAGATTATGCCGGATGCAAAAGTCAGAACCCTTTTTAAAAAATTACCATACAATAATATTGCAGATATAAGAAAGGGGAGCCAAAACAATGCAAAATTGCAGAAATAATAATCCATATATGAGACGTGCAAATTGTGGATGTGGCAATAATAACAATAGCTGTAATAGTAATTCATGTATGGCGAACAATGATGGAAGAAATCTATCGATGTCAGCACCTGTTTACCGAGAACGATCTGGATGCAGCGATCGGGACGATGCGTTGGATGGAATGTCGATCGCAATGGCTTATGTGCCATGGCAGAGTTGGAGACACATTTACGAAGCCGGAAAAGGATTCCACAGAGGAACCATATTCGAAGAGCTTGATCTTCCGTTTAAGGGGAAAGGAGGATGTAACGCATGAATGAAATGCCAAATTCCAAACCTTGTAGAAAAGATCTCCTGATGCAGATTGGTCATGCGAGCTTTGCGGTAGATGATGTGAAGCTTTATCTGGACACTCATCCTCGTGATCAGGAAGCGCTGGACTTTTTTTATGAATATAATAAAAAAAGGAACCAGTTGTTGAAAGAATATGCAAAATATTATGGACCACTCACAGTAGATACCGCTGTTCCTTCCTGCTCAGACAGATGGAACTGGATCAATGAGCCATGGCCGTGGCAGGAAGGAGGGCGTTAGTTTATGTGGAATTATGAAAAACGTTTACAATATCCCGTAAAAATTACCCAGACCAATCCGAAGATGGCCCAGGTAATCATCAGTCAGTTCGGTGGACCGGATGGAGAATTAGCTGCGTCCATGCGTTATTTATCACAGAGGTACACCATGCCGTACAAAGAAGTGACAGGAATTTTAACCGATATTGGCACAGAGGAATCAGCACATACAAGATGGAAGTAAAAAAGATCAGCGAGAAATACGCGGAAAAACGTCTATGGAAAAAGAAGAATGCCGTTGGCCACGGGCGTTTTTCTCTGTTTTTGTAAAATCTATTCTTTCAATCACATTCTTCAAAGCTGTATTTTTATCTGCAGCATCAAAAGTATCCCATGCATTTAGAAGCTCCTGACATTTAGGGACAAATGTGGAGCGGTTCTTTTTTGACAAATCGAGGCGCACGATATCAGCATTCACAGATTCAATTTTCTTATCAAAATCTTTTATTTTATCTTCCAGAGCAGTAGAACGCTCAAAGAAAATCTCTTTTGTATAAATCCCCTGCTCTAATAAATCGAATAAGGATCCCCGTTGCTTCAGAGTTGTCTCCTTTTCTTTTTCCAAATTCGCAAGAATGGACCGGAGAGATTCTTGCTCGGAATCATCTGCACTTTCAAAATTATTTACCTTGTAGTCAGCTATGTAGTTGCGGATCCATTCCAGGACAGCGTTTTCGAGTTCTTCAAGTTCAATAGCTACAGTGGTGCATCCGGCATATTGGCAAATAAGATAATCACGAGGCTGTTTGGCGGACATTTTTTTTCTAACCATGACACGCCCGCAACAAGAACACCGGACAATTCCGGCGAACGGATTCTGAATTCTACAGCTACGTTTTACCGGAGCGGTCATGGAAGAACTTACAGAGTTCGCCCGGTAATAGAGATCTTCCGAGATACATCCAGGATGTTTTCCTTTTACTAAAATATAATCATCTGCCTTCGGACGGCTGGTTGCGATTTTTCCATTTACAATTGCTTTTTGTGATTTTCGATAATTCCAACGTAACATTCCTATATTTACAGGGTTTGAAATGATTGTTTTTACAGTAGCCGGATTAAAAGGCTTTCCACTACGAGAAACGATTCCCATGCCGGTTAATGCAGAACAGGTCTTCTGGAATCCGTATTTTTTATTCCCCATAAAATCATACATAAGTTTCAAAACCGGATTTTCTTTTTCGTCTGGTACGAGCGTAAAATGCTTGCAATCATCCGCTTTTACACGCCTCCAACCGTATGGAGCGATGTTGCCGACATAATAACCGTCTTTTACAGATCGAATACGCCCAGCCTGCATCCTACGTTTAATAGTGGCATATTCACGCCGAGACATAAAAAGAGAGAACTCGAAGTATTCATTGTCGTTCTCAATCGCTGGATTATAAGTCTTTCCTGGAGTAACGATCAGAGTGTTGGAGTAGAAGAAAGCTCTCTGAACACGTCCTTGATCAATAGTGTCACCTCTGGCGAGACGTTCCACTTCCATAACAAGGACACCTTCCCAGATACCGGATTCAACTTCGGATAAAAGGCGGACCATTTCCGGTCTAGCATCGATGCTATCTCCGGATACGACTTCTCTGTAAATAGCTCCGATCGGAAGGCTTCTGGCACGTGCAAGTTCAAGAAGAGTTTCCTCATGACGTTTCAAAACATCAATTCCGAGTGCTTCGAGGTCGGAATCTTTTCTGGATTTTCTTAAATAAATTACATACATAATGTATCAGCTCCTTTGTATTTTATGAAAAAAAGGGTACAAAAATAACAGCCTGAGAACTTTTGTTCTCTTGCGTGGCTGCTCCGGAGATGATACAATATTATTTGGAAATTGGGTATCTCTTCGGAGTACTTAATAGAGAAACATATTGGCGTATGTTTCCATCGCTCGACCGTTCCTGTTGGCGCAGGAGCGGTTTTTATTTATTTTATTGTGGAGGGTTACATACTCCACATGGCTCATGATTTCCTTTGACTTCGGATAAATGTTTTTCTATTTTTGACTGATCTAAGAAACGACAACCATCTCGATGGTATTTTTCACCTGTATTAGTAATATAAACTATCGGATCATCGTTTTCTTGAGAAACGACTTGCGAATCCGCAGGAACCTGCTCTTGAGATTCTGCCTGGGCAGCAGCTTCTTGAGTAGCTTTTTCTTCTGCAATACGTTTATCCTCAGCTTTCTTTGCGGCAATTGCTGCTTTATCTTCAACCTTTAGTGTTAATTCGTTGCTTTTTATTCCATTGTGTTCGGCGTAAACTTTATAAGATCCAGCTTGGGACGAACTGAAAATAAAGGAATTTCCATCTGTCTTTATTTCGCCACCAGTGATTTTGAAATCTTTTTCGGACACTTTATAATCATACGGATCAGTTGTTATGGATATTACAATATCTTGATTGATATCATAAGCAGCAGTCGTATCTGCTGACAATGTAATTTGTTTTAATTTGGAAGGAGTAGTAACCCCTATAACAGCACAAATAAGGATTAGAGCTGTTATGGTACATTTTACAGGTTTTTTCCAATTGGAATATTTCCACATAAGAAACAGACCGGCTGGGAAAAATAAAATCAATAATGCGATAATCCATCCTGTTTTCTGGTACCATTTTTCATCGTCTCCATTATGATTTGGAGCACTATATTGCGATGAAATTGGTTGCTTTTTAGGCTGCTGGGAATGCGTGCTACTTTTTGTCGATTGGACATAAGAGATGCCGGTTCCTGGTATTCCAATGGAAGCAGTTTTCTTTCCTTTAGAATTAACCGTGTAATGAGCTCCGCGCGCACCAAAAGTCACGCTGGTACTATTCTTGTTCAAATTCAATTTGACTCCTGGAGCTATTTTTATACTTTTTTTAAATCTTAATCCCATAAGTCAATCCCCCTTATGTAAAGTATTTTATTCACTTTATCAATGTACATATTTTTTTGAGTTTTGCAGATAATAAAAATATGAAAATATTATTATTGCAAATTATGAATGAGCGGAATCTGACAATTCGCCAGGTGTCCGTTATGACGGGATTGCCACGTTCTACAATCAGCGATATTATAAGCGGTCGAAGCGATCCGCGAATGAATACATTGGAACAGTTGGCAATCGGATTAAAAGTAAAAATTACAGACTTATTTGACTCTCCGTACAAATAAGTGTCCGAGTTCTCGGACAAATTCAAAAATCGCGTTACTTCTCCAGACTTGGATTGTTATTATAGTAGAAAGTATAATAAACAGAACAAATGTTTGCGAAACTCTTGAAAATATTTGTTTCAAGATGTAATATAAAAACAAACATACGTTCGGAAACGCCGAGACTGGAGGGGTTACATATGAGTCAAGATGAACATAACAAGCAAAAAGACATAACTTTTATTGCTGAATTACTTAATAAAGAATCTCCGGAAAAAGTACGAGATATCCTGGTGTTTATCCGGAGCTATCTCGGAAAGTAAGTTCTAAAGAGTCAGGCTACTGGCTCTTTTTTAAGTTGTCTATAAATTGCTGTGCAATCTTTTCTAATGTTGCTTTGCTTGTATCGTCCAGCTGCTCGTATGTAACGATAAAAGATTGGATGGCATTAACTATCGCAGAGTCTTTATCTTTTAACAGCATACCAGTATATTTCAGTAGTTTCTGCTGTTCGGTCATTTGCTCAAACATTTCACCTTCTCCGGTTCGGAGCCATTCTTCATTTACATCAAATTCCCTGCAAATAGAAGAAACAACAGCATCGAGAGGTGTTCTTGCACCAGATTCGTAACCGGCAACAGTACCTTGTTTTACACCTATCTTATTTCCAAAATCAGATTGATTAAGTCCTAACTCCTTCCGGAGTAAACGAATTCTTTCGTTCATTTATCGCTCACCTTCTTTCTAAAAACGATTATAGCACACAAAATATTGCAATGCAATAAAAACAGGCTAAAAACTATTGACAAAATAATAGCGTTGATATAATATGATATTGCAAAGATATGAAAGCGTGGTGATGAAAAATATGATGGATTTAGAAGCGAAGAAAGAACAGGAGATTAAAAACATGGTAACAATTTTGGAGCAGATTGATCTGCCTGATATTATTCTGCTTACGAGAGATGCCAATACACTTCTGATGCGGCAGAAAGAAGCAGAAGCACAGGAACAGAGAGTGAGGTGATAGGATGCAGGATTTGCTAAAAATAAATTATGAAACAGAAGAACCTACTGTTTCAGCCAGAGAGCTTTATGATCGATTAAATATTAAAAGCAATTTTACAACTTGGTTCAGGCGCATGTGCGAATATGGCTTTGAAGATGGAAAAGACTTTTTTCCAAAAATGGAAGAAAGTACCGGTGGCAGACCTTCCGAGGAATTTGCCATGAAAATTGATATGGCAAAAGAAATCTGCATGCTCCAGCGATCACCGGAAGGCAAACAGATCCGCCAATACTTTATAGATCTGGAGAAAGCTTGGAACACACCGGAACAGGTTTTTGCCAGAGCATTAAAGATGGCAGATAAGACCATCGAAAAGCTGAAGCACAACAATGCACTCCTTCTGGAGGACAATGTCCGGATGAAACCGAAAGAAGTATTTGCGGATGCGGTAGCAACAAGCCAGAGCACAATCCTGATTGCGGATCTCGCAAAGCTCCTGAAGCAGAATGGCGTGGATACCGGCCCGAAGAGACTCTTTGAGTGGTTGCGTGCGAATGGTTATCTGATCCGGAGGAAAGGAACAGACTACAATATGCCAACGCAGAAGTCAATGGAGCTGCAGCTGTTCCAGGTAAAAGAGTCTACGGTAAATAATCCGGATGGATCCGTGAGAATCAATAAAACTACAAAGGTTACAGGCAAAGGTCAGCAATATTTTATCAATAAGTTTTTAAAAGAGTAGGCGAGGACAAAGTAAGAAGGACAATCTGGACAGCATAGCATAAAAAGAGGTGATGATAAATGATTGTTGAAACCATGCAGATCGGAAACGCAACCATACGGGTGCATGATGATTGTTTTAAAAAGACGAAAGAGGAAATGCAGCAATGTGCAGATGGATTTTTCAGAGTTCTGATCGAAGCTGCAGAGAGAAAAAAGGAGAAAACCGCGTAAGCGGTACCGGTTGGACAAGCAAAGGAGGGATAAGAGATGTTTTATAAAATTGCAAAGGCATTAAGTAAAGCGACTATTATTTTGGGATTTGTGCTTATGGTTGGTGGCGGTTCGGAAAAGAGTCAGGAACTGTTTTATTTATATGAAGCACTTGGAATGGTCACGTTTGCCGCCGGAGCGTTTGCACTGGAATGTTTTTGGTATCAAGAGCACCAATATCGGAAAAGGAAAATAAGGGAGGCGAAGGAGCATGCCGGAGGAGAAGCAGCGTAAGAAGCGGATTCGGGTGGAGAAGCTGGATGAGTGGATTGAGACTTTGAAATCAATAGAAAGAGTCAACCGTGATTCCGAGTATTTCAAACAAAATGCAATCCCATATTTGGAACAATATGTAGACAGCCTGAAAGAAGCTGGCAGAAAAACAGTAGTATTGGAGGACAAGCAGTGAAAACAGTAAAAGTAACACCGGATAACATTATTTCGATAATAAATGTAGATTTTGATGATTTCCGTGATCTACAGAAAGCAGTAGGCGGGCATTTTGAAATCGTAAGCACGAAAACCTTGTATGAGACGTTTAAAATGCCAATGATCATGCTGGTGGATGAAGACGGAATAATGAAACAGAAAGAAGTAAATCGTCTGGGAAGCTATTTCTACGATGCAGACAGGCACGGATGGCCAATCTTAGGAGATATTGTATTTGCAATTGCAGCCGGAGAAGATATTGAAGCACCGGATGATGCGGAAGCTCTGATGGCATTCCTGAAAATGAATTTTTCGTACTTAAAAGAAGAATAAAAAACGCTTGCGAAAAGAAATATCGCAAGCGCCGCAACCATAAAGGTACACGAATAATCTAAGCACTTATAGTGTACCTTTTAGCGGCTGGAAAGTCAAGTATTTACAGGGCGACTGCCCTTTTTAATAACTTGATAAGACTATTAAAGTTATGAGGACACGCTATGAGAATCAGACGAGTGACATACGATTTGGGAAATGTAATAGAGAGACAGGAATATCTGGATGGAAGATATGGAGCACCGGGAGAGAAGAGAGCCAAAAAGAAGAAAGCCACACCGGAGGAAGTGGAGCAGGTCAACCAGTGGACCAGGGAGAGGAAAGCCAGACACAGACTCCGGATGTATTTCAAGGTCAATGATTACTTTTTCACCTTGACATATCCGAAAGAAGAGCGTCCGCCGGACATGAAGCAGGCAAAGCAGGATTTCAAAGAGTTTTACCTGTTCTGTAAGAAGGAATACAAGAAAAGAGGACAGGAGCTCCGCTGGATCCGCAATATTGAATGTACCCCGTCCGGTAACTGGCACATCCATGTGGTTCTGAATCGAATCCCGGATACAGATTTGATCATAGCTGCAGCCTGGAAACACGGAAAGGTTCGTAATAAGCAGTTGCTCTATGAGAAAGGCGAGTTCCGGAAGCTGGCGCAATATGTTACCAAAAACGAGAAAACCCAGAAAAAATACGTGGATGAGGGCGTACTAGATCATGAGATTGCAGAAGCCAATTTTTCTACGTCTCGGAACATGCCGCTTCCAGAACCCAAAACAAAGATTTTATACCGGTGGCCGAAAGAACCGAAACCACCAAAGGGATATTACATAGTCAAGGATTCTTTTTACGAAGGGATCAACAAAGCAACCGGATTCCCGTACAGACACTACGAAATGATCCGGATAAGGAGAGAAGATGAAGATAGAACTATACACAGAGGTAAACTTCCGGGGACCAACTGCAAAAAACGGAAAGTGTATCGCTCTGGTGGAGTGCGAGACTAAGAAAGGACCGGCAGTGAAAGCACAGATCGAGACCGAACAGAACACGACCTACCACAGAATGAGCATGATCGCTATCCTTGTCGGTCTGAGAATGCTCCGACCGTGTGAAGTGACTGTCTACACGCCGGATCAGTTTCTGGTCACAACCATAAACGAAGGAAATATGGACAAATGGAAACGGGAAGAGTGGCGCAGACTACATGGAAAAGAGATAAAAAACAAAGAACTCTGGCAGGAGCTGTCGGAGCAGATGGAAAAACACCGTGTAACCCTTGAATTTTCCGAGTCTACACGGTATTCCGATAGACTACAGTCCAAAATGAGATAAAAACAGGAGAAAACCTTGAAAACACCGAGAAAGAGAGGAATTTGAAATGACAACCAGTGGAATCACGAATATCAACGCCAAGCTGATTCATCAGCATCCGGATAACCCACGAAAAGACCTGGGTGATCTGACGGAGCTGAGTGAGTCAATCAAGAAGAAAGGAATTATGCAGAACCTTACGGTCATTCCGGGACACTGGGATGAAGATAAAACACACCATGACGAAGGATATACCCTGATTATCGGGCACCGCCGGTTTGCCGCCGGAAAAATGGCAGGCGTAACTATGTATCCATGCCGGATCGTAGAGGACATGAGCTACAAAGACCAGGTCGGAACCATGCTGGAAGAGAATATGCAGCGCATCGACCTGACACCATTGGAGCAGGCAGAAGGCTTCCAGATGATGCTTGACCTTGGAGATACGGAAGAACAGATTGCAGAGAAGACCGGATTCTCCAGGACAACCGTGCGCCGGAGGCTGGAGATCGCGAAGCTTGACCGGGATCTGGTGAAGGAAAAGACGGATGAGAACGGGGCATATCAGCTGAACCTAAAAGATCTCGCCGAACTGTCGAGAATCGAAGATGTTGAAACCAGAAACCGAATCTTAAAAGATGCAACAGACTCCAGACAGATTCAGTGGAAAGTAGAAGCAGAGATTAAAAACAGGGAGAGGGAGAAGAATAAAAAGATTATTGTCGAGTTCTTGGAGGCAGCAGGAATCAAGAAAGCTACAAAGGAGATAGAGAGAAAACGTTATACCGAAGAGGTGAAAGATAAAAAGAGCATTCCACTGGATAAAGAGCCACCAGAAGAACTTAATATCCATGGGACAAATCTTTTTTGGCTGGAAAGTTGGGATGGAATTTGCGTAGTAGAAAAACTACCAAGAAAACCAAAAGAAGAAACAGAATGGGACAGACAGCAGAAAAAGAATAAGGAACTGGAAGCTCTGCAGAAAAAAATGGATGCCAGAAGACAATCGTTTATCAGGATGATCATAATCGGGAAAATTGAATTGCTGAAAGGCGAAGAACGTCAGAAAGTGATTGAAAAGATGATCAGAACTCTGACAGAAGTCGGAGGATGGATAAATGAAAGGAGATTTAGTGAGGTTTACACAGGGAAAGAGTGGTACGGTATGCCGGAAGAAGAACGAAACGAGATCAGAGAAAGAATATGGCAGGAAGACGTCCAGATACTGCTTTTGACTGTACTCAACGGTACGATGGATAGCACAGGAAGTTTGGTAAACTATGACGGTGGATTTGATGCGAAACGAGGACGTGAATGCCAGAAATGTTTCAAAATTCTGATGCGCTACGGATGGAGTTACGAAAGAGAAGAGGCAGATCTGGTTTACGGCAACCATGAGCTATACAAAAAGGAGTCCTAAGATGGAGCAGTTAACCGTAGAAGACTGGAAACCGGATGCCTGCCCGAAAAATATAACCGTAGAAGAATATCTGGTCACATTTCCCAAAATCAAATTAACCCGCCGGGAATATCTCCAGACACTTCCCTTGTATCATGCGGCTCTGTACCTTGCAGAGACAACCCAAAAAGTACACAGTTCACAGGAATGGTATCTGTATTTAAACGAAAAAGTAGATCAAAACGGGGAGGTGTTATCTGGTGAATATGATGTTTCCGAAACCAACCAAGAAGAAACGTAAGAAGCACAAAAAAAGCATTATGCAGCCAAAAGGCGATCGTCGGTGCTATCTGTGCATGTTACTGGATGGAGATTTTACATACAAGCCATATCTGGAAGAGCATCATGTTTTGTTTGGTAATACCCATGCATTTGCAGAGGCGGAAGGGTTAAAAGTAAATCTCTGCCTGGAACATCACCGAAACGGACCGGCAGCAGTCCATAACAACGCCAAGAACGCACGGATCCTGATGGCGAAAGCCCAGGAGGTTTACGAAAGAACCCATACAAGGGAAGAATGGATGAAAAACGCCGGAAAGAATTATTTATAGGCACCACAGGAAGTTAATATATCACAATTTCGCAGAGTGCATGGCTGCCCGGTGCGGCAGCCAGAAAGGAGCGACATGAAGAAAGAGTTACTGGAGATCAAAAGAACTCTAACAATAGACAGGTACAATATCACAAGGATAACCGGATATATCGTAGATAATGACCGGAACTGCAGGTTGGAATTTGTCAAAAACTTTTTAAACCTCGAAGAGACGGAAACATTCAAATACTTGGATATCTTAAAAAAAGTTTTATCTGGAAAGCCTGGAAGAAATATGTTTCAGCTGGATTTTAAGGAGAAAACAAGAAAGCAGCATCTGGACACGATTGTAAAAACAGGGTTAGAAGACAATGATGTACGCCAGATCTTCCTGGAAGAGATTGCAGAGTCTATTGGCATGTTGAATAAAGAGTATTCTTTGATTCTAATTGCCAGTGGAATCTACGACATTCCAGGAATTGCCACGGACGGAGCGGATCTGGATGAAAGTGAAGAGGTTTATGAGTACATGATCGGATGTATCTGCCCGGTAAGCTTATCGGCAGCAGGATTATCTTATAAACCAGAACTGGCAGATATTCAGGAACGTACAAGAGACTGGGTAGTAAGTATGCCGACACAAGGATTTTTATATCCGGCATTTACAGACCGCCACGGAGATCCGGAGCATATCTGGTACTACAGCAAAGTTCCGGATAAACCGGACGCAGGCCTGATCACACAGACACTCCGATGCGGGATGCCATCCACACCAAAAGAGCAGAAAGAAGCTTTTTGGGAAGGGTTAAATGCAGCGGATGGAAAAGTAAGTTTGGAACAGGCGAAAGATATTTATCATTACCTTGGCAGAATCCGTGAAATAAAAGCAGAATCCAACAACCGGATATTAAAAGGCACGGAGCTGGAAAACGTATTAAAAAGCATCGGGATAGATCCGGAACTGGCAGCAGAAAAAACAAAAGACTGTGACGCGGCCGAAATCGATGCGGATAACACAGTGAGCACGAAGACATTTGAGATTGGTCTTCCGGATGCACATGTAACAGTAAGCGCAGACAGAACGGACCTTGTTACCTTAGAGACGATTAACGGAGAAAGGTACATTATGGTAAAAGCGGACGGAGACATAAATGCAAATGGAATCATTTTAGAGAACCGGGAGGGTGAGAAAGACGAAGAGGAAGACGACTAAACCCGGCAATATGCGGGCGTTCATATACTCGGTAAGCAAGAAAATGCGCAAGGTAAGACGGAAAGGAACAAAAAATGAAAGTTGGAGACAAAGTACAGTTAAGGCGCAGGATTTCCCAGAAGGGAGGTAAAACCAGACTCACTACGGAAAAGGTCACGATCCTTGGAATCTATCCGCATCATATACAGGTCAGAAACCAGAAAGGGATTGTGAGGAGCTATATAAACTGGGAGTGGCAGCGGTTGACAAGTAAAGAAGGAATGGAAGGCGTGGAATCGTGGCGCAGGAAGGGGTAAATAATGACTGAAAAAGAAGTATGCCTGATGTGTGAAAACTATTCAGAAGATACGAAGTGTGATCGGAAAGATAGCTGCAAACCCATGGCAGTATTAAAAGAAAACCGGGCACTAAAGAAAAAAGTAAGCCAGTTGAAACACCAATTGGATGAATCGGAGCTGAAAAGATCATACATGGTAAATCCAAGTGCAATTGGATACCGTAATGATATGGGGTGGTAAAGGATATGGAAAACAGAGAATTAAAAGAATATCTTGCAGAATTTGCCGATGGTACACAGGTGAGTGTTATTATAGCGAATCCCAAAAAAAGAAAAGTGTATATTCCGAAAGAGATTTTTATGATAAAAGATGAAAAAATAGGGAAACCGGTGCTCTGCATCCAGATCGCAGAAGAAAGAGAGATGGAGGAGGATGAAATAAAAGCAGCTGAAGAAGATGAAAAGAGGGAAAAGTAAGAGATCAAATTTCCGAAACTTTTATTTTTCAATTTCCAAAAGAAGAGGAGGTCGAAGATGAATAATCAGCAAGCAATAGATAGATTAGTGAAACATCTTGAATGGGGCTGGACTGAGGAAACAGTAGAAGCCATTGAAATGGGGATACATGCACTGGAAGAAACTAAGTGGATTCCATGCAGTGAGAAGATGCCGGAGGATAACACGGATGTAATTGTATGCTTTTACAGCGGAACAGTAACAGAGATGAGATATTGGGGAAATGGAATCTTTCAAGGAATCTATGAACACACGGCAAAAACAATTGTTGCCTGGATGCCGTTACCGGAACCGTATAAGGAGAAAACAGAATGACAAATAGGGAATATATGATAAATCTATTGCTGGACGGTTTGGAATCACGCTTGAACCGAGCAAACATTGATGATGGTGGTGCAAGCGAAGAAGCTATGATTTATTACAACATAAATTGTCCATATTATGCAGGCGATAAAAGAGCATATTGCCGAAAAGAAGGTAGTCTAGTATCAAGTAGAGAGGTATGCGTAGATTGTAAAGCACATTGACTTGAACAGGAAGTTGATGAATAAAAACAAAACGACAAAGGAGTTGAGGACGATGAGACTAATTGATGCAGATAAGCTAGCACTCCACTTGAATGATTATGCTTTGCAAGAAGCTCCGTTCGGACGCAATGACAGTAAAAATCAGAAAGAAATCTACGAGACAATAAAAGAGTGCATGAAAGCGGTAGAAGAACAGCCGACAGCGTTTGACGTGGAGAATGTTGTCTCTAACTTAGAGCAGCTAAAGCTTGATGAAGCTTGCAATTATAAGGGGTGTGCAGATTGCCAATATCTCGATAAATGTTGGGATGGAGAAATGAGGGAAGAGCACGCCATGGATATAGCAATTGAAATCGTGAAAAGAGGTGGCCTAGATGAAAGTTAAGATCGAAGACTTCTTACTGGCAATGGGAGATTATTGCAGAGAGCATAGTCCTGAAGAGTGTGCTTCTTGCAAAATGAGTGTAGATCATGGAGATCCGGGCGATGGTACAGTTTTTTATGGATGCGCTATGCTTGGATGCGAGTATCCAAAATATGCCAAGATGGTGAAAAAAGAAATTTTGAAGTACATGAAAGAAAGGAAGAAGGATAATGGGTAGAGAAATATTATTTAAAGCCAAGAGCGGGGTGAGTGGTAAATGGGTTGAAGGATTGATTTTTAATGCAGGTAATATGCAATATATTTATACCAAGCCGAAATCAGACGGCAGCAGACAGGAAATATATGAGGTTGATCCGGATACGATCTGCCAGTACACTGGACTCATGGATAAGAATGGAAAGAAGATCTGGGAGAATGATATCCTTATGTGCCATGATAATCCGGTTGATCTTGTAAAAGCAGTATTCGGAGAGTTTAACGTCATAGAAGCGGAAAGCGAAGAAGTAATAGACAGTGTAATTGGATGGCACTACGAAACGATTCCGACGGATGCTCTGAGCAAATGCGAGCCGTTTTGCTATTCAATGCCATTAACGGAAGATTATGTAAAATTGTGTGAGATGAAGGCTATCGGGAATATTTGGGATAAATCGGAGGATGCAAAACCAAAGGAAACCGATAATATTATTTATCATGATTTCATGAAGAAAGGCAGAGAATAATGAGTAACGGATGGATTCCAACAACAGAAAGGCTCCCAGATCAACGGGAGTTCATAGAATCATATGTAGGAAGTGCATATGCAGCAGAGTTTCTGGTCACGATTGAGGGAGCTGATAAGGCAACAACGCTGTATTATTCCCAGACAGGTGTCTGGTTCGATGAACAGGGAGAACCGTATAAGGTTGTGGCGTGGATGCTGCTCCCGGAAAGGTATAAAGGATAATGGAAGAAGATAAATATACAATGTATGCGGTAAAAAAGATTTGTATCTGGATGATAATGGCAATAACCATATTGATAGCAATGAAATGGACCGGATCAGCGTGGTGCTTATGGGCGTTTTGTATCCCAGCAATATTGGAGTAACGGTATGGAAAAGACATACAAAGAGATAGCTCGGGAACGAGAAGACGAAGAACAAGAGCAATATCTGACGGAGTGGAGGAAGAACCATTGTACAAGAACAAAGAAGGATACTGCGATCCGACAGCAGGCAAAGCCATCCAGGATGCAAGCCGGATTCCACACCATGTAAAGGAAGCGCACAAAGCATTAAAGGATATAGCAAGCCTGTTAGGATTCGAGATCTTAGTATTAAGGGACAGGAAGACAGGGAGGGTATACCGATGGAAACAGTGAAAGAAGAGAATGAGAAGAAAAAGGAATACCTGAAACAGTACGGCAAAGCATTACGCCAGGAGAAGCGGATCGAGGAAGAGTTGGAACGCTTAAAGCTGGATCGGATGCTTCCGGGAGCACTGGCAGCAGATGGGCTGCCAAAAAGCAGCAACCTTTCTGATCTGTCAGATTATGCAGCAGAAGTGGACGAACAGGAAAGGAAACTGGTGGAGCAGAGAAAGAAAAGAGTTAGGATCCGGACTGAGATCAGGGAAAGAATTGAGCAGATGGAAGATGAGACAGAGAAAGATGTACTGACTTACTGCTACATAGATCTTATGAGGTGGAAGGATATCTGCAGAAAGACAGGATATGAGTGGGCACAAGTACACCGGAAACATTCAAAAGCACTAAAAAACTTCAAGATGATATAGAATGATACACTTGGTCTGTGGTATAGTGTATTCAGGTAAAGAGATGAACAGGGCAGCAGTCGAAAGATTGTTGCCTTTTTCTTTGCCGTGAATTCCAGGAAGAGATTAGGCGGCTTGCTCTTTTCAGGATTTATATATATAAAAACCCCTTGATGTTTGTTTGTTGTGACTGATTTTTGAAGTACTCTCTCGTATATACATAAGCCGCCAATAATACGGACCATTAGATCAGTGGTAGATCGACCGCCTCATAAGCGGTATGTCACATGTTCGATTCATGTATGGTCCATCACAGAACAGAAGGTGAAAATATATGGCGGCAGGAAACCCCAGAAGCGCGAACGGCAACCTAAGAAGAAAGCATCGGGCAAGACTCAAAGCAATAGGCGGTGAGTGTGGAATATGCAGAGGCAGGCTCGGTCCGATACATTACGATGAACCAAGTGACAGTAATCATCCATTGTCTTTCGTAATCGATGAGATTAAACCGGTATCGAGATGGCGTGAGTTCGGTTACAGCTCAAAAGAGGCAGCTGCTCAGGACTGGAACAACCTGCAGGCGGCTCATTACTGCTGTAATGCGGCCAAAAGCAATCGAACATTAAATGAATTATCAAGGTGTCAGCAAAGCCTTAAAACGAACGTTACAGATGGTGCCTGGTGACGGAACCAGGGGGGGGGTGGGGAGGGTACCCCGCCACGCGGCGGCGGCGACCACCGCTGTCCAGCGCCGATTTACACACAGGAAAATTTTTGAAAGGTGAATTTAGATGGGAAGAGCTAAGAAAATGGCAACTGTAACAAGCGAGGGAAGCCGCTTGGAACGCTTGGAAAATTTAGCACTGATTCTCGCAAAACAGATTGATATATGCGCGAAAGATGCTGTTGATGGCCCAAAGACAATGCCACAGCTCTCCAGGCAATACAGAGAAACAATCAAAGAAATTGAAGAAATAAAAGGAATGGAGAAAGACGATGACAAAATCGGAGAAATCCTGTCGGCACGAAAAGCTGATGGGAAGCCAGACGCCGTCCGATAGAATTGTTCCGGATTACGCTTATACGGATGGCCCCGATGCGGTAAAAGTGCTTGCGGTCGGGAAATTGATTGTGGATCCGTGGCAGAGTGAAGTGCTGAATGATTGGATGGGGCGTACAGAGGATGATGTTTGGTCAGCGCCGACATGTGGCTTATCTGTTCCAAGACAGAACGGGAAAACACTGGATACTTCCGGGCGGATTGCATCCGGAATGATTCTGTATGCAGAATGGGTTATATACACAGCTCATCTGCAGAAAACTGCAACAGAAACCTTTATGGAATTGCGCGGCTTGTTTGAAAGCAGAGGACTCCGTAAGTATGTAAAAGAAATTAAGGCGGCACTCGGAAGAGAACAGATTATTCTAAAAAATGGTGGAAGAGTAGTATTTGTTGCCAGAACAAGGAATGGTGGTCGAGGACTGCATGGCGACTGTCTTGTGTTTGATGAAGCGCAGGAATTGACAAGCGAGCAGCAGGCATCTTTTTTGCCGGCAATATCAGCGTCAAGGAATCCACAGACGATTTATCTTGGAACGCCACCGGATGAAAATTGTACCGGCACAGTATTCCGGAAGATAAGAAAACGGGCAACGGAAGGTGAGAGCAAATCCACAGCCTGGACAGAATATTCTGTGAAAGAGATTGGAGATGTTACTGATCGTCAGAGATGGGCGGATTGCAATCCGGCACTGGGGCGAAGAATGACAGAAACAACCATAGCTGCAGAGTGCGAACAGATGGATGCGGACACGTTTGCAAGAGAGCGTCTCGGCTGGTGGTCGCCAATCAACAATGATCAGGACTATGCAATTGATAAGAAGAAATGGGAAGAATGTGCTTCGGAAAAAGAAAAACCGGAAGGGAAAACTGCTTACGGTGTAAAGTTTTCGCTTGACGGTTCGGCGGTAGCATTATGCGGAGCTGTCTGTCCAGAGGTAGAGGAAGCGAGAATTTCACTGATCGAGCTTAAAACAACGGACAGAGGAATACAGTGGCTTGCGGACTGGCTGAATCAGAGATACAAGATGGCAAGCTGTGTGGTGATCGATGGAAGAAATGGAGTTGACTTCCTGATAGAGAAGATAACACCGGTGTGGAAATATAAGCAGTCAATTGTTCGACCGGCAGCAAAAGAAGTGATAGCAGCGGCGAGTCAGCTATCACAGGAAATCAATGAACAGACTGTAACATGGTATAAATACCAAGAAATACTGAATGAATCGGCAATTACGTCTGTAAAAAGACCGATTTCCGGTGGCTGGGGATTTGGTGGAGAAAACTCAATCCCGATTGAAGCAGCGGCACTTGCACTTTGGGGATGCAGAACATCGAAACGAAATCCGAACAGAAAGATGAGGATAGGATAATGGAGTTAAATTTTGGAAGAGTAGAAGGATTACCACCGGAAGAACAACAGTGGCTTCAGGAATTGAAATACATATATGATTATCACAGAAGTGCAAATAGAAAAAAACGCCGTTATTATAGCGGGAAAATCACACTGAATGAAGTTAATCTTGGGATTGCATTGCCAGCAGGTCTTGGAAAACTTGAGATTGGATGTGCCTGGGGAGCAAAAACCGTTGATGTACTTGCTGGAAGATCGATGTTTGATGGGTTTGTTACAGAAAATGGAACGAAGTCAGAAGATATGGATCAGATCATGAAAAGAAATCATCTCATTGCCGAATACAACAAAGCAGTGAAGGAAGAGTTAAAGTATGGATGCGCTTTTGCGGCGGTATCCGGAGAGGAAGATGATGCAAGAGTGCGCTTTTACTCACCACATTGCGCCGCAGCTTCATGGAATGCACACGAAGGACGAATCCGATATGGATTTGCCTTTGAAGATGCACGAAGAGATGAGCCGGATGTTACATGGTCTCCGGAACATGTAAATTTCTATACAGACACAGACATCTGGGAACTGGATCGGATTGGAGGTACATGGTATGCTACGCAGAATCCCCATGATTTCGGAGAACCCCTTATGGTGGCTCTGATCTGGGACGCAACAAACGATAAACCATTTGGTCAGTCAAGGCTAAAAGAGCCGGTCCGCAGACTAATCCAGGGATATGTAAGAACAGTCGCAAATGCAACGATTGGACTGGAATTTGCCACTTCTCCACAGAAATATCTGCTCGGGGTGTCAGATGAACAATATGATATGTTGATTGATAATAAATTCAAACAGTATGTTGGAAGCATTCTCTACAGTACCAATAATCCGGAGACTGGGGAAAAGCCGAATTTCGGGCAACTTTCGCAGGGAAATATTGAACCATATGTTCAGATGCTCCGGATGCTTGCTACACAGTATTCAGCGGCAACGGGGTTGGCGGTTACGGATGTTGGTGTGATAAATGATGCAAATCCGACTTCCAGTGAAGCAATTATTGCACAGTCACAGACCTTGATCCTTATGGCAGAACAGTTGAATAAATCAAATGGTGATGCATTGTATCGGATTGGACGGATGGCACTTGCAATTGAACTTGGAACGATTCCGGATGAGCTTCCGGAAGAAACACATGAGCTGATTGCACATTTTAAGAATCCGGCAATGCCAAGCGTGGCATCTACTACAGATGCAGCACTCAAAATTGCGACAGCGCGACAAGGATTTGCACAGACAGATATTTTCCTTGAAATGATTGGTTTTGATCAGGCGGATATCCGGCGAATCAGAGCGCAGGAACAGAGAGCAAAAGGAGATGCTATCTTGACGGAGGAATTTGGAAATGCAGATAACGGAGAAGGCGTGGGTGGAATACATAACGAAGATGTCACAGATTAGCCAGAAAGCAGCGGATCTGATGCAGTCCTGGGTTCAAAAGAATGGACTGGAAAATGATAAAGCACTTTTGGACTACGCCTATGCACTGTCGCAACACTATGGACAGGCTATCGGTGCATTATCGTGTCAGATGTATGAAGCGACAGCAGCGGCACAGGGAGTAATAGTCCCTACGGCAGAAGTAGCAGATCTCCCGGACTATGGGGAAGTGGCGAAAGCAGTAAAAGGAACAAAAAAGCAGTCTCCGAACAATATTCCCGGAACACTTGCAAGGCTTGTAAAACAGGTAGGTGCAGATACGACACTGAAAAATGCAGAGCGTGACGGGGCACAGTTTGCCTGGGTGCCGCATGGGGACACCTGTGCTTTCTGCATTACACTTGCATCCAGAGGATGGCAGTATATGTCAAAAAAAGCTATGCGGAATGGTCACGCGGAACACATTCATGCACATTGTGATTGTGAGTATGCGGTCCGGTTTGATGGAAAAAGTACAGTGGCAGGCTATGATCCGGATAAATATCTGGAAGAATATTACGATGCCAACGGGGATATCAATGAAATGCGGAGAAAGCGATATGCACAGAATAAAGATGTGATCAATGCGAGAAAACGAGAATTATACGCAAGTAAAAAAGCGGAAAAACTTGAAAAATTGAGGTGGTCTGATATACTGATATCAGGAGCGAGAATCACAGATCTGAATAGTGCAGAAGCTGATGAATTTGCGGAGATGTACTATGAAGAGATTAGACATTTTTCAACTGATTCAAAGAAAATAGCAGATAATCTCGGTAAGGAAGAATCTGACATAAAAAAAATTAAGGCATATTTATTTGAAGATGATTCTTTGATAGATCCGGATACGGGAGAAAGCAGGCAGTTTGATCCAGATTGCGCGATTGCACAGAGCTGGCAACGCTTGATGAATGGAAAAGACATTAAACTTCATGACAAAACTTTGATAGAGCATGAGTTGTTGGAAATGAAAATTAAGCAAGAAAATCCGGGCATAGATCATGTAAAAGCACATGAATTGGCATCGGAAAAATATAATTATCCGAAGGAGGCGCTGGAATATTATGGTAATCTTAAAAAACATAAAAAAAGTCAGTGATAGTATTTCGGCAAATTACTATCCAGAAGGAAAAGAGCCGGCAGGTTTTATGAAAATACGAATTCCGGATGGAGAGATTGTAGAACATGAAAATACAAGCATGTTTGCAGCACCACACGTGAGGCGAGAACTTAAACGGATTGCGAAGATGGATAATCCACCAAAAGAAAAAACGGTAATATGGTATTAAAAGCCACTGATCGGAAACGGTTGGTGGTATTTTTATACTCATTTTTAAGAAAGGAAGAAAGAACATGAGATTTGATGAGGCATTTAAAATAATGAAGCAGGGTAGCAAAGTGAAAATTCCATCTTGGGGCGGTTATTGGTTTTGGTCAAAAGAGAAACAGACTATTATCATGCACACAAAAGATGGCGAAGAGTTGGATATCAGAGAGACAAAAATTCCAGATTATACATTTGGAAATATCTGTTCCGATGAATGGGTACTGGCAGACGGAGAAAATTGTCCGGAACTGGGCGGAGAAGCTCTGTTTTCGTTTGGAGAAGCAATTAAATATCTGAAACGTGGAATGAAAGTGGCACGTAAAGGCTGGAATGGAAAGGGACAGTACATCCAGCTTGCAACCGGAATTTCATATAAAACAGTAGATGGGGATATTGTAAATTGTGAGCATGATGCCATCGGAAACATGGCTATTGCATTCTGCGGAACATCTGGTGTTCAGATGGGATGGTTAGCGTCTCAGGCTGATATGCTGTCAGAGGATTGGAAATTTGCAGAATAGGAAAGGTGGTGATCCAGATATCTCCATTTAAGGCGCAGGGTTACGCGTCTTATTTTTATGGCAACACGTGCCTTAAACGTGGCAACTAAAAACACTCAAATCAGGAGGGAAACAAGATGGCAGATGATAAAACATTCACTCAGGCAGAAATGGATTCAATCATAGAGGGACGCCTTGCGAGAGAAAGACAGAAATATGCAGATTATGATGACCTGAAAGAAAAGGCAAGTAAGTACGATGAGTACCAGGCGCAGAATAAAACGGAACTTCAGAAGGAAAAAGAAAAGTCCGATGCGCTTCAGGCAAAATTAAGCGCACTTGAAAAGAAAGACACTGTAAGACAGGTAAGAGAAAAAGCAGCAAAAGACACTGGTGTACCGGTAGAATTACTGACAGGGGAAGATGAGGAAACCTGTAAAAAACAGGCAGAAGCGATTATGAAATTTGCGAAGCCAAAGAGTTATCCGGGAACTAAGGGAAACAGGAAAAAGACAACAGAGTATAACACAACGGATGATGCAATGAGAGAATTTGCACATCAGATTTTTGGTAAAGGAGAATAAAAAATATGGCAGCACTTATTAGTTCAGATTTTGAAATTCCGGCAGAGATTTCGCAGGGGATTTTTGAAAAAGCACAGAAAGGATCTACTCTGGCGCAGTTATCCGGAGCAAGACCGCAGAAATTTGGAAAGCAGCAGGTGTGGGTACTTACATCGCCACCGAAAGCAGAACTCGTAGGAGAGGCAGGGCAGAAATCGCCAACCCCAACTGCATATGCTTCTAAAACAGTAAATCCGTTCAAACTGCAGGTTACCATGAGATTTTCGCAGGAAGTACAGTGGGCAGACGAAGATGTACAGATCGGCGTACTGCAGGATCTGGCGTCAAATGCGTCAATCGCACTGGGAAGAGCATTGGATCTTGTTGGAATTCACAAAATCAATCCGCTTACAGGAACGGCATCAAGCCTTGTAAAAGAAGGGCTGGTTGACACGAAACAGAGTGTGCAGCTTGCAGGCACAAAGTATGATGAAGCAATCGAGGCGGCAGCAGGAATGATCATCTCATCTGGTTATGTACCGAGTGGTATTGCAATGGATCCAACACTTTCCTTTGGCCTTTCCACTATGAGGGATGCGAATGGAAAAAAGATTTATCCGGAAATTGGATTCGGACAGAATCTGACAAATTTTGCCGGAATGACTGCGGCGGTATCTGATACAGTTTCTGCAAAAAATGAAATCACACCGGATACGAAGTTACTTGGAATCGTAGGACAGTTTGATGCGTTCAGATGGGGAGTGCAGAGATCAATTGGCGCTCACTTGATCGAATACGGTGATCCGGATGGACTTGGAGACCTGCAGAGACAGAACCAGATTGCAATCCGTGCAGAAATTGTATACGGAATTGGAATCATGGATCAGGCAGCATTTACAAAGATCGTGAAGGCGGAAGAGTAATATGAAATATTTATACAAACAAACTGGAATAGTAGTGGAGTCTGACAATGTGTTAGACTCCACAATGTTTAAGCCGATTATTGAAGAAAAAATCGAGGATTTGATCGAGGATAGCGAAACAGAAACAGGAGTTGCAGAAGCTGAAAATACAGAAGAACCTGTGGAAGAGCTCAAAGAACCGACAGAAGACTCAGTGATTCCAGATATAGAAGAACCAGTCGAAGCAAAGAAAGAGGCATCAGCTAAGAACACCAGAAAGAGAACGCAAACAGCGAAAAAGTAGGTGATACAATGATATACGCATCAATCGAGGATATTTGGAGACGAAAAGGAACAGATATTTCGGATACAGATTATGTAACGGCACTCTTAGAGGATGCAGCGATCATCATTGATGCATATAACCGCAATGCTACAGACGAGGCAAAGAAATTAGTGTCATGTAATATGGTTATCCGGACACTCGGAAGCAGAGAGGAAGGTGTACCTATTGGAACGACACAGACAACTACGACAGCAATGGTATATTCGCAGACCTGGACAAATGCAAATGGAAGCGGCGAATTGTATCTGACTAAATTGGATAAGAAAATCCTTGGTGTCGGGAATCGAATTGGCTATTTTAATCCATATTCGGATTTGATGCAGGAGGAAGAGGCTAATGATTAAAGGAATACCGGTGAAGCTTTACGAACGGACCGCAAGTGGGACAGATACATTCGGACATCCGATATATACAGAGGCACCTGTGACCGTGGAAGACGTGTTGGTTGCTCCGGCATCGACAACAGAAGTGCTGGATATGCTTAATATTACTGGAAAAAAAGCAGTCTACAATATCGCGATTCCAAAAGGAGATACGCATACCTGGCAAGACTGCAGAGTGGATTTTTTTGGTGCATCATGGCGGGTGATTGGATTCCCTCAGCAAGGAATTGAAGAAAATATTCCTGGAAGATGGAATCAGAGATGGATGGTAGAGTGTTATGGCTAAAACGAAAGTTGAGTTAAATCGATCCGGTGTAAGAGAGTTAATGAAATCTGCAGAGATGCAGGCGATTTTACTGGAACAGGCAAATCAAATATCATCCGATGCAGAAAAAGAGTCGTATGTTGCGCAAACAAGAGCGGTTGTAAAAATAAATGGAGATGATGGAAACAACAGCTTGTTGAAAGCGATGGGTAGAAAAAATGATCGAAGAAAAGGTTAGAAAATATCTGGAAGCCATGCTTGATATTCCGGTAAGGATGGAAGAAGAGCCGGGACTTCCGGAGGAATATATCCTAATTGAAAAGACTGGATCCGGTGAAGAAAATCATATTGCATCAGCAACTCTTGCTATCCAGTCTTATTCAGGATCCCTTTATGGGGCGGCATCACTCAATGAAAGAGTGAAAGAAGCAATGGAAAAAATTGTTGAAATGGATGATATCAGTAAGTGCCAGCTTAACAGCGACTACAACTATACGGATACAACAAGGAAGAAATATCGGTATCAGGCTGTATATGATATGGTTCATTTCTGATGAAGGAGGATAAAAATGTCAGATGCTAAAAATGTAAGTACAGGTAAGCCGAAAGTAGGCGGCGCGATTTTTAGAGCACCGCTCGGAACAACATTGCCAACAGATGCAACCACAGCATTAAATGCAGCATTTAAGTCACTTGGATATTGCTCGGAGGATGGATTCGCTAATTCTAATAGTCCGGAAACTGACAACAAAAATGCTTGGGGCGGCGATACTGTATTGAATATGCAGACCAGTAAGAAAGATAATTTTAAGTTTACGATGATCGAAGCATTGAATGTAGAGGTCCTGAAGAGTGTTTACGGAGATGATAATGTTACCGGAACACTTGAGGAAGGGATTGCGGTAAAAGTAAATGCAGATGAAGCGGAACAGAATGCGTGGGCTGTAGATATGATTCTGAAAGACGCAGTGAAGCGTATCGTTATTCCGTGTGCAAGCATTACGGAAGTCGGAGACATTGTATATAAGGACGATGATGCGATTGGATACGAGACAACGTTATCGGCAGTACCGGATGCGGACGGACAGACACATTACGAATATATTAAGGGGGATAAGAAATAATGAAGGGAAAAACAAGCAGTGGTTTTGAGTATGAGTTAGATGAAGCGGCGTTGGATGATTATGAACTTCTGGAAGATCTATGTGAAATGGATGAAGGAGACATGACAAAAACAATCAGCGTATTAAACCGTCTTCTTGGAACAGAACAGAAAGAACGTTTGAAAGAACATTTACGAATGGAGAACGGAAGGGTACCGGCGTCGAAAATGATGAATGAAATCGGAGAAATTTTCGGAAATGTAAAAGAAGGAAAAAACTCTTAGCCCTCGCCTACATGCTTAATTTAGATAAGGACGCACTTTTGTGCGATCTTGCAGAAACATATCATATCTATGATTATAAGTCGTTGCCGTGCAGAATGGTAGCGACTTTTTCTTGTGGGTTGAGGGAAAATTCGAGAATTAAAATGAAAATAGCAGGGATTGAGCCGATACCGGAACAAATGCTTATGGCGGCTATTGCGGATGGAACGCGCACGACTGCCTGGTTGCAATCTGAGGATGGAGCGACCGGGAAAAACCGTCCGAAGTCATTGCTTGGAATGATCCTGGGCGATGGAAAGGAAAAATCTAAAGAAATTCAGACATTTGATTCTGGAGAAGATTTTGACAGAGAATGGGCGAAATTGACGGGAAAGGAGGAATAAGATGGCTACAGAACTTGCAAAGGCATATGTGCAGATCATACCGTCCGCCGAAGGAATACAGGGAAGAATTCAAAAAGAAATAGAGCCGGAAGCAGACTCAGCTGGAAGTTCTTTCGGCGGGGAAATGGTTGGCATGATCAAAAAGGTTATTGCCGCAGCAGCAATCGGGAAAGCTCTGTCAGCAAGCATCAGTGAAGGCGCAGCACTCGAACAGAGTCTTGGTGGAATCGAAACATTATTTAAAGATTCCGCCGATAAAGTAAAAGCTAATGCGGCAAAAGCTTACCAGACAGCGGGAATGAGTGCAAATGATTACATGGAACTCACTACAAGCTTTTCTGCGAGTCTTCTTAGTTCTCTTTCAAACGATACGTCTAAAGCTGCAGATATTGCGGATATGGCAATGGTAGATATGTCTGATAATGCAAATAAGATGGGAACCAATATGGAAGATATCAAAAATGCTTATCAGGGATTCGCAAAACAGAACTATACGATGCTGGACAATCTGAAGCTTGGATATGGTGGTACGAAGTCGGAGATGGAACGTCTTCTGGCAGATGCACAGAAGATCAGTGGCGTGGAATACAACATTGATAATCTGGCAGATGTTTACAGTGCAATCCATGTGATCCAGGGACAATTGGATATTACCGGGACGACAGCCAAAGAAGCGGCAACGACTATATCAGGATCATTTAATCAGATGAAAGCAGCGGCCAAAAACGTAATGGGAGAAATTGCTCTGGGAATGGATGTGGGACCGGCACTTAATGAACTGGCTAATACGATTATAACATTTGCAGTTGGGAATTTGCTTCCAGCAGTATGGAATGTTATTTCCGCGTTGCCATCAGCGATCATTACGTTTGTAACGGCGCTTGGTCCTCAGCTATTCGCTGCTGTGTCCGGATTGATTCCACAAATTGCAAGCGGAATCACAACAGGAATACCGACTCTTTATCAGAGCGCAATGCAGCTTATGGATCAGTTTAATATCGGAATCCAGGAGCAACTCCCGATCTTGTTGCAGAAGGGTGTGGATTTCATAACAAACATTGTGAATGGAATCTTGCAAAATTTACCGCAAGTAATAACGATGGCGGGCAATGTTATTACATATTTTGCCAACACAATTATCTCGATGCTTCCAACAATATTGAGTGCTGGTGCAAGATTACTTTTAAGATTGGTAAATGGAATTATAAATAATCTGCCACAAATTGCTCAGGCTGCAGCGACTGCAATTGTGCGTTTTGTAGCGTCAATTGGACAGAATCTTCCACAGATTCTTCAGAGTGGTATTACGATTATCGCTAAGCTGGCAGCAGGCTTGATACGCGCTATTCCGAATTTGGTCGGACAGATACCGGCGATCATCAGTGCAATTGTGAATGCTTTTACGAGCCAGAACTGGGGAAGTATTGGAATCAATATCATAAGCGGTATCGCATCCGGGCTTCGTTCGGCGGCACATATGCTATGGGATGCTGTAAAAGGTGTTCTTGGTGGATTTAAAGAAAATGTTCTGGCATTCTTCGGAATTCACTCACCGTCACGTTGGGGAGCTTATGTTGGAGAGATGATCGATACCGGAATTGCGAATGGATTGATTGGCAAGACAACATTAGTATCCAATGCGGCAGCAGAGCTTCAGAAGTCTGTAAAAAAACCAATTGGAACAAGTATGGACCTTGCAATTTCTGGCAAAAGCAGCACTGAAAGTCAGAACAGCACGATTGCAGAGAAGCTGGAAGCATTACTGGAATATTTAAAAACAACATCCAGACGTGGAGACGGCAGTATAGTTATAAATTTAAATGACAGAGAAGTAGCAAGAGCTTTGAGAGAAATGGGGGTTGTGTTTGAATGATCGAGATTAAATATGTATGCTCCAACGAAGAAGAATACAATCTGATCGGAGATAAAATGAGAGCAACCTCCGGATATTTCCATGCTTATGAGTGGACACCAAATACAACAGATAAAGAAATGGGTGTAACGGTGAATGCGTTTGCAAAAGAACCGGTGACGTATGATATTACTCTTACTGTGAGAGGCAAAGAAAAAGAAAGAAAGCAGATCCTTAATAAGCTTACGAATGCTTTTGAATACGATGTGGTCAATCTGACTCCCGGAAGAATTTACTATGGCGAATACTACATTGATGGATATGTAAAAAAATCAAGCAATGAAGTATCGAGTGAAAATAATAGTCGTACAGATTGCAAGATAGAAATATACTGCCCGTATCCATTCTGGTCGATGGAGCAACAGGAAAGCTTTTATCCTGATTCTGCAAATAAAGGAAAGCCATATACATTCTTAGACTATCCGATAACGTATAACTATGATTATTCAAGAAAGAGTGCCGGAACGCAGAACTGGATTATCGACCATTTCCGAGATAATAACTTTGAAATGGTAATATATGGTCCATGCGCTGATCCAAGAATACTGATAAACGGTTATCCTTATCAGATTTATGAGACGTTAGAAGCAGGTGAATATATATTAATCACCAGCAGAGAGAAGACGATCACAAAGCATCTGAGAAATGGAACTGTGCAAAATATTTTCGCAAAAAGAGCGAAAGACAAAAGCGTATTTGCACTGATTCCGTCTGGCGTACTGACTCTTAACTGGAGTGGTGAATTCGGCTTTGATATTAAGGTATACAAAGAAAGGAGCGTGCCGGAATGGAACTGATCTATACGGATCCGATAGGCAAAGAGCTCGGATATATCTTAAATGCAAATGTAGACATGGAAATCGGAGAAGATGAGAAAAGCTCAATCAATGATTTTGAGATCGAATTTAAGAGATCCGGTTGGAACGGTACGGTTGAGTTCGGAAGTCAGGTGTATGTTCCGGACACAGAGTATGGCGGAATAGTTCGGGAGGTAACTACAAGCACAAAAGCGAATAGTATCACCGTAAAGGGATATACCTGGCGTGGAATGATGACGAAAAAAATAATCAAGCCGGAAGAAGGACAGGATTATGCGATAGCATCCGGAGAAATAAATGAAATCATCAAAGGAAAAGTAGAAGAAGCATTTCCGGGCTTTTTCTACGGAGTTGTTGAAGATACAGGCATTCAGTTGACGAACTATCAGTTTGACCGATATTGTACGCTACATGAAGGTTTAAGGAAGATGCTGCAATCCGTAGGTTACCGCTTGGAAATCAAGTATATTCAAGGCGATAAATACGAAATGGGCTATGTTCAAGTAAGGGCTGTTCCTATCGTAGATTATTCATCGGAATACGAATTTTCAAACGATCAGAACATGAATTTTACGATGGATGATAACAAAAGAGGCGTGAATCACTTAGTATGCCTTGGAAAAGGAGAGTTAAAAGACCGCCTGGTTATCCATTTGTATGTCGACGAAAAGGGAAACGTAGGACAAACGCAGTACTATCGAGGAATTGATGAAATCGAAGAAACTTACGATAGCTCCGGATCAGAATACGATGACCTACTCAAAAATGGAATTGCGAAACTTACAAATTCCAAGAATAAGACGGAATATGACATGACGATGGAGAAAATAGAAGGAAGTATGGATATTGGAGACATCGTTGGTGGCCGAGATTATCTAACCGGTGCCAGCATGAAGAAGCCGATCGGAAGGAAGATATGGACGATTTCGGCTGGCAAAGAAAAAGTAGAGTATAAATTGGAAGGAGAGTCTTAATGGATATAATTACAGGATATACCGGAAGTCCACATGTTACTGCAGAACAGGACAGAGATATCAATATTGGAATTTTTGGAAATGAATCTTATGTGCTGCAAACAGGATCACAGTTGACTGCGGAAGTATCGTCAAACAATGAGATTAAAGTAAGAGATGGTGTGATCATGCATCAAGGGTGTGCTGCATCGATTAAAAAGAACACATACGATTCTCTCGCAATTACAAACGGATCACAAGGAATGAAAAGAGTAGACCTTATCGTTGCCAGATACAGTAGAGATCCAAGTACAAATGTAGAATCACTTGCCTTGAAAGTAATCCAGGGAACACCAAACGAAAACAGTCCGACTGTACCAGGTTATACAACAGGAGATATACAGTCAGGAGATCTTGTAGCAGACATGCCACTTTACCAGGTCATTCTCAATGGACTTAATATCACGGAAGTTAAGAAGTTGTTTAGTGTGCAGGGATCTATTGCTGAATTAAGTAGCAATTTATATGAAACTTATATAGATTCATCCACAAAAAACATTTGTATACGATTCCCTAAAAATAGGATTCAAATATGTGTTGGATCAATAAATGTATATGCAACGTTAACGAAAAATGGAGCAGGATATACGGGTGTAAGCGCCAAAATCACGCAAGCCGAATTTGCAAAACCATTCAAATTACTTAGATCATGTACGGTCACACCAAATGATGGAGATTGGATTATTGTTCTTGGAAAGCAAATGAAAGAATCAGGGTTTGTCCAGCTTAGGCTAGGTTATTTTAACGCATATTCAAATAAGAATTTTTGGATGGACTATATTGCAATCGGAACATATTAGAATTATTTCCATTTTCCGATTATAAGCATATCCGCACAGACATT
>NZ_JAQFCE010000022.1:0-815 GCF_027690675.1 Bariatricus sp. TF06-38A | reverse complement strand
CGGTTGCAAGATTGGTATTCCAAGTATATTTACTCCACATAACCATGTCGCCGTTGGAATATTTTGTGTAATTGTAGTTATTTTTGGTTCCACGTTCTACGATTGAAATCAGATTGCTACTTAATTCAGTACGCCAGTTGATATACTGAAAGCAAAAAAGGAGCAACGTATGGAAGCAAAAATAATGGATGTATTGCGAAGAATGCAACCGGTATTAGATGAAATGCAACTACGTGAGCTGAAAGAAGTGTTGCAGATGACATTTACCGGATGCAGAGTAATCCAGGAAACGGATCTGCGGGTTGTAGACAGGAGCTGGGAAGCGGATCTGGAAGAGTTTCTGATGAGTAAAGCACTGGAAGGAAAAGCATTCAATATCGGTATGAACTGGTTCGGTTACTGACCTATATCAATAAGCCGGTGAAGAACATAGATTCAGGAGATATCTCTGGATTCATGCGGACTTATAAAATGATCCGCAAGGTAGCAAACCAGACATTAAAGAATGTCCGGGCAGTGTATAGCAGTTTCTTCGGATGGCTGCGAGATCGTGACCGGATTCGGAGAAATCCGATGGTGCTGGTGGAATCTATAAAAGTAGAAAAGAAGATCCGGAAACCATATACTGATGAAGAACGGGAGCGGATGCTGCGTAAATGCAGCAGTCTTCGGGATAAAGCGTTACTAGAATTTCTATATAGCACAGCGGTCAGAGTATCGGAGCTTTCAGAGATTAACAGGGAAGATATCCGGTATGCGAATAAAGAGCTGATTGTATATGGAAAAGGAGCGAAAGAAAGGACGGTGTACATCAA
>NZ_JAQFCE010000021.1:0-67448 GCF_027690675.1 Bariatricus sp. TF06-38A | reverse complement strand
ATGAAACATAGAAGTTTGTAACTTTTTATAAGTTTTCAGTAACGGTAGCCATAAGATGAAACGACTTTTAAGTTATCTAAAACCGCATAAATGGGTAATGACCCTGGCAACTGTCCTGGTTCTCTTTATCATTGCGGTGGAACTTTACCGCCCGATCATCATCGGAAATGCAATCGACCAGTATATCAACGGTTATTATCATCCGTATGTAGAAGCCGACGTTTCCGCTTCGGACGCTGTAAACTGGAACGGTCTTGTACTGTCGCGCGACCAGGCAGTATCTAAGGCGGATTCTGCTTCCTTTTATCAGATTTTTCTCTGGAAGGATCACTATTACATGGCAGAAAATCTCACCCGCGCTGAATGTACTGCACTACAAAATGCCGATACATCTGTTTTAAAAAATTATGTCAGAGAAGGTGCACAGAAGCTTACTTCCAATGATCTGAAGGTTTTAAGACAAAATGATTTTAAGGGGATCTTAAAAGCCGGAATCCTGTTTCTTCTGCTGCTTTTTAGCGGATTTTTCCTGAACCTTGCCGACACCTGGCTTTTACAGAAGATGGGGCAGCAGATCGTGTACAAACTGCGTGAAGAAACATTTACACATATACACAGCCTGTCACTTTCTTTTTTCAATACAACACCGGTTGGCAAGCTCGTAACACGTGTATCTAACGATACTGAAGCAGTCAACGAACTGTTTTCCACCATTCTTGTGAAACTTTTTAAAAACGTTGTTAAGATTATTGGTTACGCTGTTGTCATGCTCTCAATTAATGTGAAAATGGCAGGTATATCCTTCCTGCTTTTACCTCTGGTTGCAATCCTGACTTTTGTTTTCCGGCATCTCTCCAGAAAAGCTTACCAGATCACAAGAAATAAAATCACAGAGCTGAACACCTTCCTGTCCGAACATATTTCCGGTATGAAGCTGATCCAGATCTTTGCACGCGAAAAAGAGAAATACAGTGAATTTGAAGGCAAATCTATGGAACTGTACCGTGCCAATTTCCGCGAAATCATGACTTTTGCGATCTTCCGGCCTTCAATCTATCTGGTTTCGGTCATTGCCATGATCCTTGTTATCCGTACCGGAAGCCTTTCTGTGTTAAATGGAAGTCTTTCTCTCGGAACCCTGTTCGTGTTTATCACCTACATCAGCTCCTTTTTTGAGCCAATCCAGGAGCTTTCCGAACAGCTTGGAACCCTGCAGTCTTCCATTGCTTCCGCAGAAAAGATTTTCAGTGTTCTTGATGTAAAACCAGAGATCGTATCTCCGGCCGATCCAGCTCCGGTCAATATTCTTGGTGAAATTGAATTCCGCCATGTCTGGTTTGCCTACGAAGAGGAAAATTATATTTTAAAAGATGTAAGTTTTGTAATCCATCCGGGTGAAAAGGCTGCTTTTGTCGGCGCTACCGGAGCAGGAAAATCTACAATTTTAAATCTGATCGGAAGATATTTTGATATTCAGAAGGGACAGATCCTGATTAATGGGATTGATATTCATGAAATTGATCTGGATGTGCTCCGCGGTGCGATTGGTCAGGTTCAGCAGGATGTCTTCATCTTCACCGGAGACATCAAAAGTAATATCTCGCTGAATAATGAAGCAATCTCACCGGACGATGTCAGACGGGCTGCCGAAATTGTAAATGCAGATCCATTTATTCAGAAACTGCCGCACGGATATGATGAACCGGTTACAGAACGCGGAAGTACTCTATCTGCCGGGCAGCGCCAGCTTTTGTCCTTCGCACGGACACTTGCTTATGATCCGAAGATCCTTGTTCTCGATGAAGCAACTGCCAACATCGATACAGAAACCGAAACACTGATCACGCAGGCACTTGCACGGCTGATGGATGGAAGAACTACGATCATGGTCGCACACCGGCTTTCTACGATCCAGCATGCAGATAAAATTATTGTGATGCATCATGGGGAAATAAAAGAATCCGGAACCCACCAGGAGCTGCTGGCGAAGGATGGGTTGTATAAGAAATTGTATGAATTGCAGTTGATGGATTAAGAATCCGTAAATTAGTGAGGACATCTCAGATAAAATAATCCCTGCCAATTCCATTGTGCAAACCATTCCGATGAACCACTTAGAGCGAAAATCGTGTTCAGCAGAGGCTTCCACGATTTTTGTGTTTCATCTCCATTGCACAACAAGTGAATTGGCAGGGATTATTTTATCTGAGATGTCCCTTTAGTTTACTGGTAAATCTTTTAGGTCGTCTCCCGTTATCATTTTTTATCAATTGATCTACAAGATTTCTTTCGCCCTATGGCATGCAACGGAATGTCCTTTGGAAATCTCCTGGAGTTTCGGGACACCGTTTTTACAGGCTTCTGTCGCATATGGGCAACGAGTCACAAAACGGCAGCCCTCCGGGATATTCATCGGACTTGGCAGCTCGCCTTTGAGCTGGATTCTTTTATGTGCTAAAACCTCGTTCCTGTTTTCTACTATTATTTCATTTTCAAAATATTCTTTACGACAACATCATCCGGTCATTCGCAAACTCGCCGCCGCTGACTTCTTCAAACTTCGCCAGCAGATCTGCAACCTTCAGATTCTTTTTCTCTTCTCCTGCTACATCGTAGATAATTTTTCCTTCATGCATCATGATCAGGCGGTTGCCGTGCGCGATGGCATCTTTCATATTATGTGTTACCATCATTGCAGTAAGCTGATGCTCCTGAATGATCTTATCGGAGATGGCAAGTACCTTCGCTGCAGTTTTCGGGTCAAGTGCCGCAGTATGCTCGTCCAGAAGTAAAAGCTTTGGCTTTTTAAGAGACGCCATCAAAAGAGTGATCGCCTGTCGCTGTCCACCAGAAAGAAGTCCGACTTTACTGCTCAGACGGTCTTCCAGTCCAAGATCAAGTTCTTTCAGGGCTTCTTTATAGCGCTCCCGCTCTTTTTTCGTAATGCCCCATCCCAGACCTCTGCGCTCGCCACGTCTGGCTGCGATCGCCATATTTTCTTCAATCGACATGGTTGCCGCAGTTCCAGTCATCGGATCCTGGAAAACTCTTCCCAGATAAAGTGCTCTTTTATGCTCTGAAAGCTTTGTAATATCCACTCCGTCAATGATGATCTTTCCTTCGTCTACAGACCACACTCCTGCGATCGCATTCAGTGTGGTGGATTTTCCTGCACCATTTCCACCGATGATAGTCACGAAATCACCCGGATTAAGGTTCAGATTCACTCCGTTAAGTGCGACCTTTTCGTTGATCGTTCCCGGATTAAAGGTTTTATGAATATTCTGGATTTCCAACATATATCCCATTATGCAGTCCTCCGTTTCTTTGTAAAATATTTACCCTTCATGTACGGAACTGCAAGGAAGCATGCAACCACTACCGCTGAGAACAGTTTCATATAATCAGAAGGCATCTTCAGCCACAATACCAGTGCGATTACAATATAGTAAATAATCGCTCCGATAAAGATTGCTCCCAGTGTAAATGCAAAGGCTGCTTTTCTGCCTGCACAGAATTTTGCAAAAATAACTTCGCTGATGATAACGGCTGCAAGTCCGATTACAATGGCACCTCGTCCCATATTAACATCGGCTGCTCCCTGGTACTGTGCGTAAATTCCGCCGGAAAGTCCCACAAGTCCGTTGGAGATCATAAGCGCCAGAACCTTTGTAAAGCCTGTATTAATTCCCTGTGCACTTGCCATCTGCGGGTTACATCCGGTTGCACGGATCGATGCACCAAGCTCAGTTCCAAAGAACCAGTAAATAATTGCGATCAGGATAAGTGCTGCCACGATCAGCTTTACAAAAAACAGTTCACTTCCTTCGCCGGTCACATAACGAAGCGATGCAACCAATTTATACTGCATAACATTGACTGCCTGATTGGATTTTCCCATGATTCCGAGATTCACCGAGTAAAGTCCGATCTGCGTCAGAATACTGGCCAGAATGCCCGGAATTCCAAAAAACGTATGTAAAATACCTGTCACAAATCCGGCTGCCATACCTGCCAGAAATGCGAAAAGAAGTGCCAGTGCCGGATTCATACCGCCGCGGATCAGCATAACTGCAACTGCTCCGCCTGTAGCCAGCGATCCGTCAACCGTCAAATCCGCAAAATCCAGAATGCGGAAGGTGATATAAACGCCAAGCGCCATAATTCCCCAGATGATCCCCTGCGCTACATTTCCCGGAAGTGCACGCACAAGAGACATCGGATCTAAAGCTGCTAAATACATTGTTCTTGCCTCTTTCTATACTGATTATTCCTCAATTGCTTCGTAATCGTCCGGAACAGTGATTCCGAGTTCGTCACAAATTGTTTTGTTATACATCTTTGTAACATTCGGTGCACTTTCAATATCCATGGTTGAGATATCTTTTCCATTTACAAGGATATCGTAAGCCATTTCACCTGCTCTGTATCCGATGTCATAGTAGCTGATAGAAAGAGTTGCAATACCACAGCCTTCACAGATTCCCTGTTCACCTGCGATTACCGGTACTTTTGCCGGAAGACAGATATTGTTGATAATCTCTGTGTTAGATGCCATTGTATTATCAGTTGGGATGTAAAGTGCGTCGCACTCATCTACTGCACTTGTCACTACAGACTGGATTTCATTAGAATCTGCTGCTGTGTATTCTTTATACTTAATTCCATCTTTTTCAAGTGCTTCCTCAAACTTCTTCGCCTGGTATGCTGAGTTCGGTTCTGCTGAACAGTAAAGGATACCTACTGTTTTTGCATCCGGAAGGAGCTCTTTAAGCATTGCTTCCTGTTCATCGATCGGTGCAAGGTCACAGGTTCCTGAAATGTTCATACCTGTTGATCCTGTCCAGTCAGAAATATCAAGAGCAGTTGCATAATCTGTAACAGATGTTCCAAGAATCGGGATCGTGCTTGTTGCAGCTGCTGCACACTGAAGAGCAGTTGTTGCATTTGCAAGGATCAAGTCATCATTGTCTGCCACAAAATTGTTTACGATGGTTGCGCAGTTTGCCTGTTCGCCCTGTCCGTTCTGAAGATCGAACTTCACTTTGTCTTTTCCGAATTTTTCTTCACAGGCTTCTTCAAATCCTTTGGTTGCCTCGTCAAGAGCTGCATGCTCAAGCTGCTGGCAGATACCGATCTTATATACCTTGTCTGATGAATCCTTTGAAGAAGATTCTTTGTCTGATGAACTTCCGCCACAGGCAGCAAGTGCCAGTGTCATTGCTGCAGTAAGTGATACTGCTAAAATTTTTCTTGCTTTCATAATAACATACCTCCATCTATGTTCTTTTCGAACAAACTTTTTCCGTTTTGGCTTTACAGCTTTAAACTTTAGCGGTTTAAACTTCAATGGTTTAAAGCTTTGCCGTGATATTGATTATAGCGTTTTTTTGTACTTTAGTCAAGGTATGTTACAAAAAGCTACAAAAATTCTAGCTTTTCCGGTCCATTATCCTACAAAACAAAATCGCCGCCCCGGTACTGACCGCCGTTGCCGCAATCCCAGGTCCAACAACGGCTGTCGGATTCACGCTTCCGTACTGGCTCCGGTAGGCGATCACCGACACCGGGATCAGCTGCAGTGAAGAAATATTTACGATCAGGAAGGTACACATCTCATTGCTTGCAACGCCTCTTTTTCTTACCGGTCCTGCTGCTTTTCCAAGGCGGCGGTCTTCTTCCAGCTTCTGAAGCTCTTCCATTGCTTCAAGACCTGCCGGAGTTGCCGCCCAGCCAAGTCCGAGTACATTTGCAATGATGTTTGCTGCAATTGGTTTTTCTGCCGGATGATCTTTTGGAAGTTCTGGAAAGAGGAAATGGATCAGAGGGGAAAGGCGGACGGTTGCCGTTTTCAGGATGCCGGATTTTTCTGCGATTCCCATGAGTCCGGTCCAGAAGGACATGACGCCCATCATCGTGATGCAAAGGGTGACGGCTTCTTTGGAGGAATCTAAGGCGGCGGTGGTGATGTCCGGCATTTTGCCGGAGAAAGCGGCAAAAAGGATGCCAATAAGAATCATTCCCGACCACAGGTAGTTGAGCATTTTTTCTCCTTTCTTGGATGGGGAAGAGTGTTGGAGAGGGGACGCCGGGTGGAAAATAAATTGTGTTCAAATTCAAGTTGTGCAAACCATTCCGACGAACCTCCTAGGGCGGAAATCGTGTTCAGCAATGGCTTCCACGATTCCTGAGTTTCGTCTCCATTGCACAAAAAATTGAATTTGAACACAATTTATTTTCCGCCCGGCTGACATTCTACAAGTCATACTTTTCCGCCAAACTATAAATGGGGAGTAGAAAAGCCTGCTCTTTGAGATTGCATCTCAAAGTTGCAGGCTTTTGCTGCGATTTTCGATACATTTATATGTAGAAAACCATTTCTTTATTCAATTATCTTTCTCAGGATGTTCTTTTTTGTATAACTCTTTCATTCGATTAATTTCTTCTACAGTATATTCTTCTACCTCTGTTTTTGTCACTCTCTTAATATGTTGTTTTTTCAGGCGTAAGTATACATATTCCCGGAAGAGGGTGTAGAGTACGGATACCAGCGGGATGAAGATGAGCATTCCTACGATTCCCAGAAGATTACCGCCGATGGTGACTGCAGCGAGGACCCAGATGGAGGGAAGCCCTACGGAGCTGCCGACTACGTGTGGGTAGATCAGGTTACCTTCGATCTGCTGGAGGATCAGAAATACAAGGATGAAAAGGATTGCCTGTTTCGGGCTCACCATGAAGATTAGGAGGCAGCCAAGTACGCAGCCGATGAAGGCTCCAAAGATTGGGATCAGGGCTGTGAAGGATATGATGATTCCAATCAGCAGTGCATACGGCATTTTCAGTATACTTAATGTAATTACAAACATACTTCCGAGGATGACTGCTTCCAGACACTGTCCGGTAAGGAAGTTTGCGAAGGTACGGTAGGTCAGGGAACAGACTTCAAGAATCACTTCTGCTTTTCGTTTTGGAATAAACGCGAAAAACACTTTTCTCACCTGCACATGCAGTTTTTCTTTCTGGAAAAGAATATAGCAGGCAAAGGAAAAGGCAATAAAAAATGTAGTAACTCCACTGACGATGGAGCCAACTGCTGTCATCGTTGTATTCATAAAATTTCCCGCACCATTTCCGAGAATACTCATCCCCCACTGGATTGCCTTATTCGGATTGAACTCCACCTGGTTCACAAGATCCATGATTTCCCGGTTATTGTGTGTAAATTCCCGTACCCAACTCTGCATCTGCGGAATAAATTCTGCAATACTGTTCATCAGACTTCCAATTGTTGCCGTAAGCTGCGGAATCAGACCGAACATGACAAGCACAATCACCCCCACTACCAATACGATCGTAAGAAGAAGACTGATCGGTCTTGCAAGCTTTCCTGCCGCCTTACTTCCTTTCTCTTTTGCCTTTCCAAATAATTTTTTCTCCAGAAAGCTCATCGGAACATTGATCACAAACGCAATCGCACCACCAAGAGCGAAGGGAAAAATAATCCCCCATACCGCCTTGATCACACCAAGAACCACATCAAATTTCCACAATGCAACTACGATCAGCGCTGTAAATACGATCAATTCCCGGATTTTTTTTATAGATAATTTACTAAAATCCACTATTTTCTCCATTCTACTACAACATATTTATGGTTAATCCCCTTACAACCAGTAAGCATTTTCCCATATTGTTACTCAGATAATTTTCCACGTACCCACTTCAGAAGCTGTATGATCGGAAAACAGGCAAATGCATATAGGTAGACAGTCCCAAGCTGTTCAAAGTTCAATGTTTCTACTTTGAACACCTGATGCATCCCCGGAATTGTAAGTACAGCCGTGATCAGAATTGCTCCCAGTGCAAATGCGCCCTGCATCCATTTATTATTGAAAAACCGTTTGGTAAAAATCACCGGATGATCTGATTTACAGTTATATCCGTGAAACAGCCGTGCAAGACAGAGCGTTCCAAATGCATAAGTACTTCCAAGAAGTGCACCGTCCTGATGATATCCTGTCAGGAAACTGATCATCGTCATTACACCGATCACCAGTCCTTCCAGACCAATCTTTGACAGGAAATCTTTTGTCAGGATCGACTCATCTGCCGGTCTTGGCTTCTCATTCATCACATCACTGGTATGCGGTTCTACTCCCAGTGCAATTGCCGGGAGACTATCAGTCAGCAGATTGATAAAAAGCAGATGAACCGGTGCAAACGGAACCGGAAGTCCTGCGATCGATGCATATAAAACAGCGAGAATTGCACCGAAGTTTCCCGATAACAGAAACTGGATCGCATACTTGATATTACGGTATAAGTTTCGTCCGTTTTCCACTGCTTTTACAATTGTAGCAAAATTATCGTCTGTAAGTACCATCGCCGCTGCATCTTTGGCAACTTCTGTTCCGGTTACTCCCATTGCAACACCTATATCTGCCTGCTTAAGAGCCGGTGCATCATTGACACCGTCGCCGGTCATCGATACAATATTTCCGCGCTCTTGCCATGCACGGACGATCCGGATCTTATGTTCCGGCGAAACCCTTGCATAGACAGAAATCTTCGGGACAAATCCCCGCAACTCCTCGTCACTCATATTTTCAATCTCTGCGCCCTCACAGGATTCGGATAAATCCTTTAAAATGCCGATCCGTTTTGCGATCGCTGCTGCCGTGATCTTATGGTCTCCCGTGATCATCACCGGACGGATGCCTGCTTTGATACATTCTTCTACTGCAGCTTTTGACTCTTCCCTCGGCGGATCCATCATTGCGATCATTCCGAGAAATACCAGCTGGTCCTCATCCTCTGCGGTCAGCAGATGTTCTTCCGGAATCTCCCGGAAGGTAAATGCCAGCACTCGAAGACCTTCAATTGAAAATTCCTGATTCTGGCTCTGAATCTTTTCTTTATCTTCTTTTGTAATCTCCCGTATTCCATTTTCTGTCCAGATCCGGTCTGTCAGATCCAGGAGACGGTCAACCGCACCTTTGACGATCATCCGGTTTTCGCCGTCTATCCGGTGAAGCGTCGACATCATTTTCCGGTCACTGTCAAATGGAATCTCATCTTCTCTTGGATAACTTTCTCTTACTTCTGCAGCTTCCACTCCATAGCGGCTTCCCAGATTGATCAGCGCTGTCTCTGTCGGATCTCCGATTTCCACTCCATTTTCATTGGTAGAATCGTTACATAAAATGCTGCAATCAAGCAGAAATCTCTGTGCCGGATCTGCCATATCGATCTCATCTGCCCGGATTCTTCTGCCTTCTATATAATAATCTTCAACAGTCATCTTATTCTGCGTGAGAGTTCCGGTTTTATCCGAACAGATCACGGAGACACTTCCAAGACCTTCTACCGCCTGCAGTTTTCGAATAATTGCATGCTCCTTGGCCATCTTCTGCGTTCCGAAAGAAAGAACGATTGTTACAATTGAACTTAATGCCTCCGGGATTGCTGCAACCGCAAGTGCTACTGCAAACATAAACGCGCTTCCGATATTTTCTCCACGAAATACACTGATTCCAAATAAGATTCCGCAAAATACCAGGATCAGAACCGAAAGCTTCTTTCCGAACTCTTCCAGATTCACCTGAAGCGGAGTCTGCTTTTCAGATGTTGCTTTCAAAAGTCCGGCAATCTTTCCGACTTCTGTCTGCATACCTACACTTGTCACAACGGCTCTTCCACGTCCGTAAGTAACAAAGCTTCCCGAAAATAACATATTGTTCCGGTCACCAAGCGGCACTTCCTCTTCGATTTCATCCAGGCTCTTCTCAACTGCAAGACTCTCCCCGGTCAGTGCACTTTCATCGATCTTCAGACTTGCGTTCTCGATCAGTCGTCCGTCTGCCGGAACATAATCCCCGGCTTCCAGAAGGATCACATCTCCAACTACCAGTTCTCTTGCCGGAATCGGTGTCACCGTACCATTCCTGAGAACCTTCGCCTCCGGTCCTGAAAGCTTTTTCAGGCTCTGAAGCGACTGCTCTGCTTTTACCGTCTGCACGGTTCCCAAAATCGCATTCATTGTAATGACGATCACAATAACTGCCGCACTTTCTGCGTCTCCTAAAATTCCTGAAATAATCGCCGATGCAATCAGGATAATCACCAGGAAATCCTTGTACTGCTCCAAAAAAATCTCCAGCACACTTTTTTTCTTTCCCTCCGCGAGCTCATTCCATCCACATTTTTCACGGGACTTTTCCACTTCTTTTATCGTAAGTCCCTCTTCTCTGCTTCCCATCTGTCCAAGCACTTCTTTTACCGATGACTGATAAATTTCTTTCATTCTTTCCGCCTCCTGTTTCTGAGTATTCACATTCCTGAATTTCTTATGCAACGAAGCTCTCTTTCGATAAAAATGTACAAAAAAAGAAACCCTTATTGCACAACAAATAATGCAATAAAAGTCTCACCATTTTCTTGTGGTACCGGATGCTTCCACCGTACTGACGACACCACAAACGCGGATTCCCTTACGTAGGTTACTCCCCTTTATTAACGTAACTATATACCACGAATAGCCCGATTGTCAAGAAAATTTTAACCGGAGTCTCCAAAATCGGAAACTCCGGCAAATAATTTCACATCTTAGTTTGTAATTGTCTTTTCTGTCTCTTTGTCGAACACATGGATCTTTTCAGCATCGAATGCGAATGTAACTGTATCCCCTGTTCTTGCTGTTGTTCTAGAATCAACACGGGCTGTCATTGTAGCTCCTTCATAATCAAAGTGGAGATAAACTTCAGCACCAAGCATTTCATATACACGGATCTTAGCCTGAATAACTGTATTCGGTGAAGATGTGATAAACATCTGCTCATCATGTACATCTTCCGGACGGATTCCAAGGACAACAGTCTTTCCTTCATATCCTCCATCGATAAGTTTCTTTGCTTTTGCCGGTGGAAGTACAATATCAGCCGGTCCAACTTTGAGGACAACTTTGTCACCCTTCTTCTGGCATACAGCATCAAGGAAGTTCATCTGTGGTGATCCGATGAATCCTGCAACGAAGAGGTTGCATGGGGTATCATAAAGTACCTGTGGTGTATCTACCTGCTGAACAACACCTGCGTTCATAACTACGATTCTGGTTCCCAGTGTCATAGCTTCTGTCTGGTCATGTGTTACATAGATGATTGTTGTACCAAGTCTCTGATGAAGTTTGGAAATCTCGATACGCATCTGTCCACGAAGTTTAGCATCCAAGTTGGAAAGTGGTTCATCCATAAGGAATACCTTCGGGTTACGAACGATTGCACGTCCCATCGCAACACGCTGTCTCTGTCCACCTGAAAGAGCTTTTGGTTTACGGTCAAGCAGTGGTTCAAGGTCAAGGATCTTAGCTGCTTCACGAACCATCTTATCAATCTCCGGTTTCGGAACTTTTCTTAATTTAAGTCCGAATGCCATGTTATCATATACAGTCATATGTGGGTACAGAGCATAGTTCTGGAATACCATCGCGATATCTCTGTCTTTTGGTTCTACATCATTTACCACTTTGTCACCGATCTTGAGTTCACCGCTTGTGATCTCTTCCAGACCTGCGATCATACGAAGTGTGGTAGATTTACCACATCCAGATGGTCCTACAAAAATGATAAATTCTTTATCTTCAATTTCAAGGTTGAAATCTTTAACTGCTTCAAATCCGTTCGGATATGTTTTGTTAATATGCTTTAATGATAAGCTTGCCATTTATTTTTCCTCCTAAATCTTTGTGCGCTTCTTACACACTGTCGCTGTTCTTGTTTCTGAAATAAAGTATATCTGTTTTTACATCGTTGGTCTATGACCGGGTTGAACAAAGATTTTTTAAGAAGGTGTACAAATTGACGAAAGCCTTACAGCAGTTCTTTATAAATGTCCCTCTTTCCGACTCCGCGGTCTTTTGCCACCTTTTTCATGGCTTCTTTCTTATCGATTCCCTGGTTCATATAGTAATCCATATGCTCCTGAACCGTCATTTCTTCCCATTTTGCGCGCTCCTCCTGTAAAATGCTCTCCCGGCTCTTCCCCTCGATCACAAGCACACACTCCCCCTTCGGATCGTTGCTCTCGTAATAGGAAACCGCTTCCGCAAATGTGGTGCGAAATGCAGTCTCATGCTTTTTTGTAAGTTCCCGGCACACAGTCAGATGTCTGTCCCCACCAAGAACTTCTCCAAGCTCTCTCAAGGTTCTCACCAGACGGTGCGGTGCTTCGTAAACGATCATCGTTCTTGTCTCATCTACAAGCTCACCTAGGACTGCCTGTCTTTCCTTTTTGTCCGTTGGAAGAAATGCCTCAAATGCAAATCTTCTGGTGGAAAGCCCGGAAAGTGTCAGTGCCGTAATACAGGCAGCGGCTCCCGGAAGGGAAGTGACCGTAATTCCGGCTTCATAGCACATTTTCACCAGTTCCTCACCCGGATCTGAGATCCCTGGTGTACCGGCATCGGTGATCAGCGCAATATTCATCCCTGTAAGAAGTTTGTCCACCAGCGCGTGTCCCTTTTCTATCTTATTATACTCATGATAACTGGTCATCGGTGTTTTAATCTCAAAATGGTTCAGCAGTTTAATACTGTTCCTGGTATCTTCTGCCGCGATCAGATCAACTTCTTTCAGCGTCCGGATCACCCGGAACGTCATATCTTCCAGATTGCCGATCGGTGTTGCACACAAATATAATGTTCCTGCCATTCGTTACTCCTTTCCAGTTCCTGTCATCCCGTAATACTCCAGGATCTCCCGTGTATAGCTGCCGTCCTTCTCATAAACGATCAGTGGCGGATCTACTGTCATCCGTGATTTGGCACCACGGATTCCTTCTATTAAAACCATGTTCGGTTCCTTATCCACATATGGATACACCAGACGCATTCTTTTTGGCTCCAGCTTCGCCTCACACATTGCTGTCAGAATCTCTGCGAGCCTAAACGGTCTGTGTACCATATAAAATCTTCCTCCAGCTTTTAAAATCCGTGCACTTTCCCGGATAATATCCTCCAGTGTGCACAGTACCTCATGCCTCGCAATTGCCTTAGCACTTTCCGGATTAGCCATTCCATGACCTCCGATCATGTATGGAGGGTTCGTTGTTATCACATCCATGGAACCTTTTCCAAATATCTGTGACGCTTCTTTGATATCTCCCGTCACAATGTCGATCTGCTCCTCAAGCCGGTTGTGCCGGACACTCCGACACGCCATATCCGCACTTTCTTCCTGGATCTCCAGTCCTGTAAAATGCTTTCCTTTTGTCTTTGCGGCCAAAAGAATCGGGAGAATTCCCGTTCCTGTTCCAAGATCAAGAACGCATTCTCCCGCTTTTACTTTGGCAAAGGCACTTAAAAGCACTGCATCCATTCCGAAGCAGAACCGCCCCGGGCTCTGGATGATCTCATAGCCTTTTATCTGTAAATCATCGAGCCGTTCTCCCGGCTTAAGATTATTTGTCATCTAACTTTGACGCTCCTTCACCTTTCTCCAGAGCTGCAAGCTCTTTCATTTCCTGTTTGGAAAGCTTCACATCCTTTTTCCGACGGCGCGGTTTGAACTTCAGGTCAGCTGCCGGATATTCACGGATTTCTTTCTCATCATTGTCCAGAGTTACAATAACCCTGACAAGCTGACGCAGTACGCTTAATGACTGTACTTCACCTTTCAGTCCTTCCGGAGTTGTCACCGCCTCACCTGCAGACGGAAGATTATTGTTGAGTTCCTCGTATGTCTCTTCCTCATTTGTCAGGCAGCACATCAGTCTGCCACATACACCTGAAATCTTAGTCGGGTTCAGAGACAGATTCTGTTCTTTTGCCATCTTGATCGAAACCGGTGCAAACTCAGACAGATAGGTGTGGCAACAAAGCTCTCGTCCGCAGATCCCGATTCCTCCGCGGATCTTCGTCTCATCTCTTACACCGATCTGGCGAAGTTCGATCCTGGTACGGAATACCGCTGCCAGATCCTTTACCAGTTCACGGAAATCAATTCTTCCGTCTGCGGTAAAGTAAAACAGCACTTTATTGTTGTCAAAGGTATATTCTGCATCGATCAGCTTCATCTCCAGTCCATGCTTGTGGATCTTTTCCAGACAAATCTGAAATGCTTCTTTTTCTTTTTTGCGATTCTTTTCTTCTACACGGCGGTCATCCTCTGTCGCCAGGCGGATCACTGTCTTAAGAGGCTGGGTAATCTCTTCATCCTTCACTTCCTTCGGTCCCATCACAACGTTACCGAATTCTACTCCTCTCGCGGTCTCTACAATTACCTGATCACCACGCTTCACCTCAAATTTGCCCGGTGAGAAAAAATAGATCTTTCCTGCAGTCCGAAAACGGACTCCAATTACTTTTGTCATTCCCTAGTTCTCCTTTATTGTCAACAGAAGAAGTTCCATGACAAGATCAAAGTTGACATTGGCGCGCAGTCTCGCCTTTGCTTTCTCAAGTGCTTCCAGAATTGTCTCAATTCCTTCATAAGAGCTCTTTTTCGCACGCTCCCTGATACTGTCGATCTCTTCACCGAAAATCAGTCTGTCGATATTCATTGTTGCTTTATAGATCAGAACATCACGATACCAGATCATAAGGATGTCCAGATAATCTGTGATCTCAATCTTGTAAGCGGAAATTCGTTTCACAGCTTCCACCAGATCACCGAGTTCCATGGTATCGATATTCTTCAGCAGACGAACTGCCTCATCTTTAATTTCATTAAAATGCTCAGAGCCTGCCAGCATAGCAGCTTTTCCAATATTGCCCTGTGCAAATGCAGTACACACGTCTGCCTTGTAATCAGGAACCTGAAGCTGCTCCATCAGATACCTTTTCACAAGCTGATCCTTAATGTTACGGAGCTTCAGCATAACGCATCTTGAGCAGATCGTTGGGAGCAGACTGTTCGCATTCTCTGTAAGAAGCAGAATTACCGCATAAGCAGGTGGCTCTTCGATTGTCTTCAGCAGAGCATTCTGTGCCTGTACAGTCATCATATCTGCATCCGGCACAATGTAGATCTTGTATTTTCCATTATAAGGCTTCACCTGAATATCCCCATTGATCTGAACCCGGATATCATCTACACTGATGCTGTTCGGCTTTTCATGCGTTACCCAGATAATATCCGGATGATTGCCGCTGACTGCCTGCTTGCACGAATGGCACTCATAGCACGGTTCTGCTCCGCCCTTTTCGCACTGCAGAGTCTGTGCAAAAAGACCTGCAAGCATCTTCTTTCCAGATCCCTTCTCGCCGTTCAGAATATAAGCATGTGATACTTTATCTTCTGTAACTGCGTTCTGTATATACTGAATGATCTCGCTATGTCCTACGACATCTTTAAATCCTGACATATTATCACCCTCTTCTTTCTTACTATTCCATTAGTATAACATAAATTTATGCAGATACCTAGAGCAAATTCCTGTGGTCTTTCTGAATTATTTCTGAAAATTCTGCGAATTTCGCTTTGTAGGTATGTTGAAATCATATCTTCTGCACACAAACTATCTTCTCAATAATAAAAGATGACAACTTTTCCGATATGTTTTATAATAAGCATGAATATATAAAGCTTCTGTATCCAATGATGTAATCGGATTGCTCCATTTCCACGCAATTTATTCTTTTGATACTTACATCATACAAGATGTTGGGGGCAAAAGGTATTTTGGCCAGACAAACTTTATATAAGTTTCTTACACAGAAAGGGGATGAACTCATGCTGGAGGTAAAAAATCTTACATTCCAGGTGAATGAAAACGGAATAGAACGAAGTATCGTAGAAAATATCAGTTTTAACGTAGAAGACGGGGAAATGCTGGTGATCACCGGTCCGAACGGAGGTGGCAAATCCACACTTGCAAAAGTGCTGATGGGGATTGACCAGGCAAGTGCCGGACAGATCATCTTAGACGGAACCGATATCAGTGATTATGATATCAACCACAGGGCAGAAGCCGGAATCGGTTACGCATTCCAGCAGCCACCGCGCTTCAAAGGAATGACGGTAAGCAAGCTTTTATCACTTGCGGCTGGAGAAGATCTGACAAGAGATGTCTGTTGCAGACTTTTAAGTACCGTTGGACTTTGTGCCAACGAATACATTGAACGTGAAGTAGACGGAACCTTATCCGGCGGTGAAATGAAGCGTCTGGAAATTGCAACCGTTCTCGCAAAGCCGCACAAACTCTGTATTTTCGATGAACCGGAGGCCGGAATCGATCTCTGGAGTTTTTCTATGTTGATCGAACAGTTTGAAAAAATGCACAAAGAGAAAAAGCAGAGTCTTATTCTTATTTCCCATCAGGAAAGAATCATCCAGATGGCTGACCGGATCATGGTAATCGAAGGCGGAAAGATTGCTTCGATCGGACAGACCGCGGATATCCTTCCACAATTATTAGGGAAGACAGCAGATTCTTACAGCTGTCTGAAATGTAGATAACAGGGGAGGAAGATACAATGACTTTATTGGATAAAATTACAGAAAAAGTATTAGCTCAGATCGATGATACCGGTTTTACACAGTCCGGTGCATTCAATTTACGACATAATGGGATCGCGCTCTGCCACGGTGACAGTGAGCATATTAAAATCAAGAAAAAACAGGACAAGCCGGGAATCGATATTTTCATCGATGGAAAAACAGACGGCGAAGAAGTTCATATTCCGGTTGTTGTTGACGCAAGCGGAATGACGGACGTTGTTTACAATGATTTTTATGTAGCAGAAGGTGCAAATGTAACTATCGTTGCCGGATGTGGTATCCACAACAGCGGATGTAACGAAAGCCGCCATGATGGTATTCATACTTTCCATGTGGAAAAAAATGCAAATGTACGCTATGTAGAAAAGCATTACGGAGAGGGTGAAGGCACCGGAGCCCGTGTACTCAATCCCGTTACCGAAGTTTATCTTGGTGAAAATTCTGTATTTACGCTGGATACTGCTCAGATCAAAGGAGTCGATTCTACGGTTCGTGAAAATAATGTACATCTGGAAGCCGGTTCCAAGCTTTATGTCATTGAAAAACTGATGACACATGGAAAACAGGAAGCTACTTCAAATATGATGGTGGAACTGCTCGGAGAAGGCAGCTCTGCGCAGATCGTATCTCGTTCGGTTGCAAAAGGCGAATCCAGACAGGTCTTCCATCCGAGGGCTGTCGGAAAGAACCGTTGCCATGCACATGTTCAGTGTGATTCTATTATCATGGATCATGCAGAAGTAAGTTCAATTCCTGAGATCAATGCGAAGCATGTGGATGCGGCTATTATCCACGAAGCTGCGATCGGAAGGATCAATGATGAGCAGTTGATCAAGCTGCGGACTCTTGGAATGACGGAAGAGGAAGCAGAAGGGGTGATTATTGAGAACTTCTTGAATTAGAGTCATGCGTAGCGTGGAAATATGACGAAAAAAAGAAATCCATCTTCGGTATCTGCTTCGTTGCACTAAACATTCCACCGAGCCTTTGAAAGCATCAATTGTGTCAGCAATGGCTTCCACAATTGATTAAGTCTCGGTTCCATAGTGCAAAGGCGCTGATACCGAAGAGGGATTCCTTTTTTTCTGGATATTGACTCCACTACATTATAAAATCTTATTTAATAAACTTCATGAATTTCTCAATGAGAAATTCATATGGACAGGCGGAGCCTGTCTCGCTTGGGTGTTGAAATCTCTACTGTTCAAGTATCTTTTTACAGATTTTTTCAAGGATGTCTTCAAGGTCTGTGTTTTCGTAGCGTTCTGTGATTCCGGCGTGGGCGAGGTTTTCTTCGGAGAAATCTTTGGAATCGGCGAGAAAACGGCGGCACATTTCGGCGTATTTGGGTTCTTTCTGGGTTTTCTCACGGGCGAGGGCGCGGGTTAAGCGCTCTCCGTCTTCTACCTCGATGTAAAGTGGAACTACTTTTTCGTTTCCAAAATAGGTTTTCAATTTTTCATAGGATTCAAGGGTTCCGATCATGAGATAATCCTGATTTTTTTGTTCAAAATTGAACTGCCCGTCATCAGCGGTGAAATAGTGCCAGATACCATAAACTGTATTGTAAGCACGTTCTTCGATCAATCGGTCTTCTGTTTTGAACTTTTCAAGTTCAGTTTCGTCTGTAAAAAAATATTCTTCGCCTTCTTTTTCTCCCTCACGCCGTGGACGGGTTGTATAGATCGTTACATTTTTTAACTGTGGCATTCTTTTTCTCAGTTCTTTGTAGATTGTGTCTTTCCCCGTTGAACTTTTTCCCATCAGATAATATATTTTACTCATGTTTCCACACCTTTATCTTGCCTTCCGTCTGTATTCCTTCTATTTGGAGATTCTGTGTTTCATAATAACAAAGAAGTTCTACTGCTTCCCGGCTGATCCGCTCTCCGGGTACGATAACCGGGCTTCCCGGTGGGTAGAGATATGCGTATTCCAGAGAAATGTATCCTTCACTTTCTTTCCACGGAATCTCTTCTGCTTCTCCGTCTTCTTCCCGTTCTGCTGCCTCCTGCGGTGTAAAATACTGCTCCAGTCTAGGAAGCTCTCCGGAAATCTCTATGCTTCCGGAAACGGCTGTTTTTGCTTCCAGCTGATCGTCTATTTCCAGTAACGCAGATTTTAACCTGTCCAGTCCTTCCTGCGTATCTGCCACAGTCGTCATCGCAAGTACATAGGTTCCTCCGGTCATTTCCATTTCCAGATGATATTCTTTTCGCAGCCGGTCCGCAAGCTCCGGACTTGTAATATTTGCATTTGCTGTGGAAATCACAACTTTGGAAATATCATAATGTTCTGTACGGAGAATCTGTAAATGCTGTAATGGCTTCAGTTCTTCTCTGAACTTTTGCAGCCTCTCTACATAAAGTTCAAATGCTTCCTCACATTTTCCATCCAGGAAATCCACGCAGGCATCCAGGCTTGCCATGAAAATATACGACGGACTGCTGCTCTGCAACATATCCAGATATTTCTTAATTCTTCTTCGATTGGCAAGCTTTCCGTTGATATGCAGGATTGCAGTCTGTGTAAGAGAAGGCAGTGTCTTGTGCAGACTGTTGATCACCACATCTGCTCCCAGATCATTTGCGCGCCCCGGAAATGCCGGATGAAATCCAAAATGCGGTCCATGTGCTTCATCTACGATCAGTGGAATCCTATACGAATGTGCCACTTCTGCAATTCCTTTCACATCCGATACCACGCCATCATAATTTGGAGATACAATCACAACCGCTTTGATATCCGGCTCTTCCTCAAGTGCTTTTGCCACGTCCTCTTTACTGATTTCCCCATTCATATGCATGGAAATATCAAACTCCGGATACACATACCGCGGCACAAGACCATTCATATAGATTGCATGGTAAATGGATTTGTGACAATGGCGCGCCACTAGGATCTTGTCCCCCCGGCGCGTACATCCCATCACCGCACTTAAAATCCCGACAGTACTTCCATTTACCAGAAAATGACTTTCCTCTGCCCCAAATACCCTTGCGGCTCTTTCCTGCTCCTCTTTTAAAATACCATCTGCGTGATGCAGATCATCGAAACCATCAATTTCCGTGATATCCAGATCGTATGGGAGTTCAATTCCAAGAAGTGCCTTGTTTCTCTTATGTCCCGGCATGTGAAATGCGTAAAAATCGCTCTCGGAATATGCTTTTAATTTATCGTATAGTCGTTCCATTTTAAACCTCTTTAAGTCTTTTAGAAACATCATATAATTTTTCTTCCGAAAACGCAAGAGGACGAAACGGTTCTCCCATTTCGTCCTTTCCATATATTCCGGCTTACATAGCCACAATCTCAAACACTTTCGCCTGGAAATCTCCCTTATCATTTACGCCCTTCTTCCATACACCGGACGCGGAATCGGACAGGATCATTCCCGCCTGCATCAGCTCATCACCATAGCAGTCATAATCATATCCGCTGACCTTATAACAGATATCTTCTTTCAGCCCTTTCAGCTTCAGTCTCTTAAATCCAACATTGACCGGCTGCATCACACGGTAATAACCGACCAGCGCCGTCTTCTGATCCTCCGATACGATCATCCATGCGGTCTCATTTCCCTCAAACGGACTCTTCAGTCGATAGAAAGTTCCTTTCTGGATAAGATCTCTCTTCTCCTTCATGAATGCGATCTGTCTACGAACCTCTGCCTTTTCTTCCTCACTGAGTTTCAGAAGGTCAAGCTCATATCCGAACGTTCCGAAGTAAGCCACATCTGCTCTTGTCTCGATCGGTGTCACACGGTTTGTCTGATGGTTCGGTGAAGCTGATACATGGCTTCCCATACAACTCACCGGATAAACCATTGAAGTTCCATACTGAATTTTCAGACGTTCTATTGCGTCAGTATCATCTGAAGTCCATCCCTGCGGTGCATAATAAAGCATTCCCGGGTCAAATCTTGCTCCACCGCTTGCACAGGATTCAAACAATACATGTGGAAACCGGCTGGTCAGGCGCTCATACAGCTCATACACGCCGAGAACGTATTTGTGGCAGACCTTTCCCTGATACTCTCTGTCATTTCCATTTGAAAATACCTCTGAAAATGTACGGTTCAAATCCCATTTGATGTAAGATACCGGCACTTCTGCCAGAAGATTTTCCAACATATCCCCAATATATTCCCGAACTTCCCTTTTGGAAAAATCAAGAACATACTGATTCCGGCTGTGACAGATCCGCTTGCCCTGTTCTGCAAGAAGCCAGTCCGGATGCGCCCTGTACAGATCACTGTCCTTGTTCGTCATTTCCGGTTCAATCCAGAGCCCGAATTTTAAACCTTTGGCGTTGATCTTTTCTGCCAGCTCCTTTAACGTTCCTTTCAGCTTTTCCTCATTCGGATACCAGTCGCCAAGGGAAGAAGTACTGTCATCTCTCTTTCCAAACCATCCGTCATCCAATACAAAAAGCTCCATTCCAAGATCTGCTGCCGCATCCGCAAGTCCCAGAAGCTTTGGCGCATCAAAATCAAAATAAAATGCTTCCCAGCTGTTGATCAAGATCGGGCGAACCTTATCTCTCCAGGTTCCCCTTGCCAGACGTGTGCGGTACAGCTTGTGAAAGGTCTGGCTCATTCCATTAAGTCCGGCTTCCGAATATACCATTACCATCTCCGGTGTCTGGAAGGATTCGCCTTTTCCAAGTGTCCACTTAAATCCATTTGGATGGATTCCCATCAGCACACGGGCGGTATCATAATTGTCTACCTCTGTCTGTGCAAGGAAATTTCCGCTGTAAACCAGGCTGAAACCGTAGACCTGCCCCTGGAACTCGTCTGCATTTTCACGCGCAAGTGCAAGGAACGGATTGAACTGGTAGCTGCTGCATCCGCGCATACTGTAAATACTCTGGATACCATAATCCAGCTTATGTCTTCTAACATGGCGCTCTCTCGCCCACACACCGGCAAGATCGATCATCTCATAATCCTTGTCCGGCAGATCCACACAGGCGCTCATTGCAGAAAGAAGTGTGATCTTTTCGTCAGAATCACATTCAAAACGTACACTTCTCGCGATCACCGGAAATGCTTCATAGATTGTATATAAAAGGACAATTCTTGTATTGATACTTGTATCCTCCAGAACCAGTTCCAGAGTCTGCGCCTCATCATCACTTTCTACATAAGTCGCCGGAAGTCCTTCAAGCTTTGGTTTGCCATTATAAATTTTATGCTCTTTATACACAAACTCGACTACATGGCTTCCGTTCTCCCGCTCGATCTCATATGCCGGAAAACGCATATCTCCGCAGCCGAAAGTCGGATACTCCTGCTTGATATTCTCCAGTGAGAATGTAGAATTTTCCTCGAAAGCATACGGTGACATATCACGCATCGCATATTCAAAAAGATGGCTGAAATCTTCTTTGTGTGTCAGGCGTTTTCCATAGTAGAGCTGTCCCGGCTGGTCGTTGTCAAGGATCTTGATGATATAGCTGATCTCCTGGTTGTAGAGATGAAACTCTCTTGTTTTTTCATTGTATATGATTGGCATATCGTTTCTCCTCATTCCGTATTGTATAACGTTCATTTTTCCGTATTATCTGTATAGTATCACTGTTGGTTTTTCAGCGTCAATGATTCCTGCGGATAAATTTGTAAAAACGTACACTCAAAAAAGGGACTCTGTCCTTTCCTGAAAGACATCATCCCTTTTCCTTTCTTAGCAGATTTATTTAATTTTCTCTTTGTATTCTTTTACTCTGCACTACTGTCCACTTTCCATCCAAGCGCTTTCTCTACCGTATCGATCAGTACCCGGCTTACTCTTTGTGAACCGTCCATCTGTACATAATAGTAGGTCGCACTGTCGTCCTTGCTTCCCACATAGAATGTAACTGTCTTTTCCTTGTCATCATCCGACGTATCCTTGTAAGTCAGCTCCACCTTCGTCCGCTGATCTTCCGCAAGCCCGTAATTGCCAAGCGTCGCGTCCGTCACATGATAATCTGCACAATCTGTAAAATAGAATCCGGAAAGTGCTGTCATAATACTTGTGACAGTATCTTCCTGATCCTCATTGTCCGCTTCATAGGTTTTTACCTCGTCACCCGGTTTTGTTACAGTCTCTTTTACAAAGTTATCGGATGTAACTGTTACAAAGCTGTCCTTTTCAGCAACATCTGCAAGCTGCCATACCATTTCCGAAATCAGATCTGCCGATACCGTGTACACTTTTTCTGTTCCATCTTCCATGAAATAATAATTTTCTCCAGAAGCATTCCCGATTAGAAATTTATGTGCCTCGCCATCCTTTCCGGTCAGCGTAAGATTATATTCCGGTGAATCAAATCCATAGTCCGAAAGGTCATCCGGATTCTTGATCTCTTTTACCGCCCGAATATCCGAAAATGCATCTTCCATATTTTGCATACTGCTCTCCGTCAGTGCGATCGTGGTGTCCGGCGCATACTCCCAGGTATCATCCTCTTTTACAAAGGACATTTCTTCCCCAGATGCTTCTTTATACTCGATCGACTCCAGTGAATCTGTCTCAAAAATATGCACCACTGCGTTTTCTTTTTTCTTCTCTTCTGCCTCTGACTTAGATGTATTCCATTTTTTCAGCCCGAAAAATGTAATGAGCAGAACAAGCAGTACGAGCAGAAGGATTCCTATTGTCCTTGTTTTTTTCTCCATCTTTTTTCCTCCTGCCTCTTACGCTTTCCGTCTTCTCATCCAGATCACAAATCCAAGGATCAGAATTGCAAGCGGAATAATAAAGATCACAAGGATGCTGAATGCACCTGCATGCATCGGTGTGTTGGTCTCAGTCGAAAGACTCTTCGCTTCAATCGCAACATTGTTTACATTATCAAAATTCTCTGTCACTGAATTTACAAACAAAGTCAGGTTATCCAGTGTCGTCAGCTGATCTGTGATATCCGAGCTGATCATAGATGCAGAAGCAAGCACCGTAAGTCTTGCTGTCTTTGTGTCTGTATCCGTTGCATCACTCTCATCGTCTTCATCCTCGCTGTCCGAATCTGAAGAATCCGCAGAAATCGCATTGGTAGAAACGGCTCCCAGGATATACTGTCCCTGTGTCTGGTCATTTTCTGTCACTGCATATCCACTGTCTGATGTCTGCATAAATGGGGTAACCGTCAGATTATCATTATCCGTATCTGTTTTCTCCATACCAGGTGAATTCAGCAGAAGTACCATCTGATTGCTGATGCCGCTTCCCAGGTCACCACTCAGAGAAAGCTGTGGGAAGATTGCATAATAATTTCCCTGGTAGCATCTCTGGGTATCTGCAATATAACCGCTGACTTTTTTCAGTCCATAATCCGACATAATTCCGTCCAGATTTGGTGTGTCTGAAGTCGTATCTCCAAGGATCAGATAAACCTTTCCGCCGTCACTCAGATATTTCTCAATAATTGTCTTTTCATCATCTGTAATATCCGATGTCGGTGCATAGAGAAACAACAGGTCACAGTCATCCGGGATTTCCGGACTCATACTCAGGTTGATTTCTTCCGTCTCCAGATTATTCTTAGTAAGCAGATCACTTACCGAACTTGAAAATGTCGCTTCTCCGTGACCACTGGTCCGGTAAATCTTGCTTGTTTCCTCGCTGGTTACATAATTGATCGCACTGGTAAGCTGTCCTTCTCCGTCGAAAGAACTTTCACTGGCACTTCCGGTCGTATAATAAGAATAATAATCGGACTGGATAATATCTGAAAATGAAATCGTTGTAGACTTTCCGGTTGCATCACAGGACACAACGATTACATTCCCATCGGTATTATATTTCTGAAGAACGGACGGATGCAGTACGCTGTCCACCCATTCCACTTTTACTTTGCCGGAAAGCGCCGCATATTTTTTCACAAAAGTCTTGATCCTGGTATCCACAGAATCCTGTTCTGCGATCACTTTCAAATCTACTTTTTTATCCAGCTTCTTCAGCATTTTTGTGGACACGCTGCTGATATCGTACAGATTGTTGTTGCTGATATCAATATTTCTTACTTTTTCCGGAAGCTGTCCTGCCACCAGATTGATCACGATCGCGATTGCAATCACGATCACTGCAAGCCCTACGCTGTAAGTTCCGTTCCGGGAGGACTTGCTGCTGAACATTTTTTTGATTTTTTCCATGTCTTCTCCCTCCTAACTCCAACGTCTTTTCTGAATGGACTGCATGGTCAGGAAGATAAATACACCTGCCACACTCAGATACAGGATCAGCCCACTCACATCGAAAAGCTTGTTATATGCTACGTTGTCAAATACATCTGCAAGATACAGCTTCTTCATAATGTTGACCAAAATATTTTCAAATAATGAAGATTTTACAAAGCTTATAATCACAACCGCAACAACTCCGATCGCTTCGATAATTCCTGCGATCATCCAGTTTCCCGTCATCCGGTAAATGATCAGCGCCGCAATGGTAACGAATACCACAATACCGATCATGCCGCTTGTAGCTGATGTCGGGAGGAAATCGATCAGTCCTCCCCAGAGATAGATCAGAAGCAAAACGCCAAAGGTTGTTACTGCCGCAATGATCTGACTTTCTGTGAGTGACGAAAGAAACATTCCGATTGCCAGATACACGCATCCTAGCAGGAAGAACATCAGGATCGACAGATAATCCACCTTCAGATACGCCGTTCCAAAGCTCTTAATGATAATTGGGAAAATGCAAAAAATCAGGCACGGTACCGCAAATACCGTCACCATCGCAAGGTATTTCCCCATCACGATATCAAATAATTTTACCGGTGCGGCAAGCAGAAGCTGGTCTGTCTTGTTCTTCCGTTCCTCCGCAAAGGAACGCATGGTGAGCATCGGGATAATGATGATCAACACGTAGTTGATATTCATCAGAACATATGAAAAATAGGGATATCCAGAATTTAAGTTGTACGCCATAAAATAAATTCCCGTGAAGATCACAAGGAATGCGATCAGGACATAGCCTGTCATTGATTGAAAATAGGATTTTAATTCTCGCTTATAAATTGCTGTCATTTTCGAGATCCTCCTTTTCATCCTCACTTGTCGGAACGGCATTTTCTTCCGACTCTTCATCCATCTCAGTCAGCTCGTTCTCTTCTGCCTCTTCCTGCGCATTTTTCTTGCGCCGCTTTACCATCCAACCTTTCTTTTCGCCGTCCTTCATCGCTTTTGCTGCTGCAGGTGTGCTTCCTTGCGTCAGCTCCAGGAAGACATCTTCCAACGTCGTGCGGCTGTGATACAACATAAGTAACGGGCAGCCCTCCTGTGCAAATGCCATAAATACTGTTTCCCTGATATCCTTTCCATCCTTTGGGAACAGACTCGCTTTTACCGTTCCTTCTTCTTTTCCGTGTTCCACAGATGCCTTCTGCACATTGCCGATTGTGCCGATGACTTTCCGTACCGTCTCTTCATTTCCCTTTGCCAGAATTTCCACCGTCTGCTGATTCGTCAGAAGCTTTTCCAGATTCTCCGGTGTATCACTTGCCACCAGTTTCCCTTTGGAAATGATCATAATATAATCACAGACTTCCTGGATCTCTGCCAGAATGTGCGAGCTCAGGATCACGGTATGCTCTTTTGCCAGCTCGCGGATCAGCTCACGGATCTCAATGATCTGCTTCGGATCCAGTCCGACCGTCGGTTCATCCAGAATGATGATCTCCGGGAATCCAAGGATCGCCTGCGCAAGTCCGACTCTCTGCTTATAACCTTTGGACAGGTTCTTGATCAGCCGGTCCTGTACATCCATGATCTTCACCATCAGCATGACCTTCTCAATCTGCTCTTGCCGTTCCTTTTTCGGGATCTTCTTCAGCTCCGCTACGAACCGCAGGTATTCATTTACCTTCATATCCGTGTAAAGCGGTGGCATCTCAGGCAGATAACCAATACATTTTTTTGCCGCCTCCGGTTCCTCCAGTATATTGTGCCCGTTGATCAGCACTTCACCTTCTGTGGCGCCAAGATAGCCTGTCATAATATTCATCGTTGTGGACTTTCCGGCACCGTTCGGTCCTAAAAATCCATAGATCTGCCCGGTATCTACAGTAAAATTCAAATGATCTACAGCCAGATGTGAGCCGTATTTCTTTACAAGATTTTTTACCTCAATCAATGTTGTTCCTCCTGACTACAAAATTTCATGCTTTTCAATTATACGGATGATTTGTGAAACTTCTGGGGGCAATCTGTGTTCATTCTGTGTTTTTTCTATAAAACGGTGAAGTGTAAAAGTGTACCACCTGCCCGATAATAATAGAAATACCGATATCTGGAATCAGATTTTCCACATATCGGTATTTTATATTTTTAAATCATTTTTTACCCGAAAAAGACTTTTTTATATACTGGGCAGATTTCACTTAACTTGCGATTATCCACACCAGTCAGGCAAGGAATTCTTCCAGAATTTCCCGGATTCTTGCCTCTTTTGTCGGCTCCAGCTTTTCGCCGGTATCTTCCTGCTTAAATCTGGAACCGGCTGTATCTTCCATCCGTGCTCCGGGCTGCTGCGTCCGCATTTCATCAGCCTGATTTGCATTCGCCTGTCCCACTTTTGCTACTGTCTGCACGGTCTGCTGCATTTGTCCATCTTCTGTATACCGTTTTTCGTTCGCAGAAGCCACATTTACCGTAGCTGCGCTTGCTGTCACGGTTTCTTCTGAAAATGGTCTTTGCACCTGACCAGAATGCGCCGCTTCATTTTCCTCTGCATCCATTTTCTCCGGAATCTCATCCGCTCTCTGAACCGTAACCTGGATTTCTTTCTGATTGGTCTTCTCATAGCGATGAGCATATGTATTTTCCAGAAAATCTACCATATAGGTTTTCGCTGCCTCCAGCTGATAGGCATCATCCGCAAGCATCCGGAGTAGAAAGAGCGCCAAAGCTCCTATACCGCCCAAAATACCATATCTGTAAAGTCCCTGTTCCCTCTCCCCCGCTGCATAAGCAAGCACTGTTCCTGTGGCTCCAAAGATAAGGCAGAGCCAGATGCTCCCCTTCGCCCACTGCCTCCAGGTATGCAGCCTCACGCCAAGCACCCGGTATTCATACAAATATTTCTCTACAAATGCACCAACATTCTGTACTTTATCACTCACCATACACCCATGCTCAAATTTTGCCCTTACAAGCCGCATCAGCGGATGATTGCTTTTACTCATGTTACTTGCTGCTCTTACCAGCTTTTTCAGTGAAATCCCGGTAATCAGTCTTGCAATCGCGCCGATCCCGATCATCACTCCCGTCAGAAAAAATACCGTTTCTCTCACCACGAACATTTCCAACATAAAAAGAATCCTCCTTCTTAGATTTACCGTCATTATACCGTAAACCTCCGAATTTGGATTCCCTAATCGTTCGCCACAATCCGACATCCTGTCTGGAAACTGACGCTGCTTTTCTGTTTTACTTTGCTGCCTTACGCATTACATTCTTTCTACAAGACCTTTGACAAGCCCTACATAATGGGTGATTGCCATCTTCACAAACTCCGGATAATCCATCGTTGCACTGTTGTCAGCTTTGTCCGAAATTGCACGAATAATGACATACGAAACTTTATTCAGATATGCGGTCTGCGCCATTGCTGCGCCTTCCATCTCCGCACACTTTCCATCAAATGTCTTTACCAGATATTCCTTCTTTTCCTTGCCGGAAATAAACTGATCTCCGCTGAGCACTCTTCCGGTAAATGTCTGAATGTCCGGATTCACTTCTTTGTTTACTTCCACTGCCAGCTTCACAAGCTTCTCATCTGCCGGAAAAGAAAAGGTATCCATTCTCGGAATCTGTCCTACCGGATCGCCAAGCATACTTACATCCATGTCGTGCTGAACTGCATCTGTAGAAATCACGATATCCCCGATGTTGATATCTGCATCCAGAGAACCTGCCACACCTGTATTGATCAGCGTATCCACACCAAAACAGTCAATCAGAATCTGTGCGCAGATTCCCATGTTGACTTTTCCGATACCACTTCTTACAACTACAACTTCCTTGCCGCTCATAATACCTTTGACAAAAGTCATTCCGGCACGTTCCATCGTATCCTGAACTTCCATCGATTCCTTTAAGATTGCAACCTCTTCATCCATTGCTCCGATAATTCCTATCATTTGAAAATCCTCCGTTTTTCCTACATATTGTTTTTATCTATATCTATAGATTTCCCTTCAAAATTACAATAGCTATTATATCAGATTTCTTATAATATGCACTAGCATTTTCTTATAAGGCTGTGTTATAATCATTGAAGCAATTTTATAAGGCACAATAATAGTATAAATATAAAGGAGGACTATACTCATGGAATTTACACCACACGGCGTCTGTTCTAAGAATATTCACTTAGAAGTAGATGAAGCTGGACGTATTCATAATGTTGAGTTCACAGGCGGATGTAACGGTAACTTACAGGGCATCGGACGCCTCGTTGAAGGAATGGATATTCACGAAGCAATTTCACGTATCGAAGGTATCAAATGCGGATACAAAGCAACATCCTGCCCGGATCAGCTTTCACTTGCTTTAAAAGAATATTTAAACAATAACCAGTAATCAAATAATTTTTTCGCAATTTTGCGTCAAAACAAGCAGGTCAGGAATTATCCCGACCTGCTTGTTTTGGTCTAATTCAGTTTAACATTAGTTAGGCTTCTTGCTTGCTCTGATGTTCCATACTCACATACTTCGTGACCGGGTTGTATTATTTGGTCATATGCTTTCTGTCCAATCAGAAAATACGTTTATTAGTTGTGGTCTTTACAGTTCTGTTCGCCCTCTTGTCAGTCTGCAAGACCGGAGATGTTGAACTTTATCAACCTGCAATTCAGACAGGTGTTAAAAGGAATCTTCCCATCTCCCTCCCTCATATTGTTCCCTTGTCCTTACTTTCGCTAACTGCCGCACCGGTTGATAGTCGTATGAATATTTTATAAAAAATATTTTTGGTTTGGTGGTGCGGGGTGTGTTAGAGTGGGTAAGGGGTTGGGATGTTGTTGGTTTGTAATTTTTAGATGTAAATGCCGTTGGTGAATGAATCGCTTACATCTGAGTTTGCGTAATGTACACAGCCTACACGATAATAATATCCAGTTGGTACAGATAATGTCTTACTAGTACTTACATAAACGGAATTATAATTTGTTTCAATCCATGAAGTATAATAACCCCATTTTCCATTCACATATCTTTCTACTGTTACATCCACTGTAATTTTGGAAACAACTTTCTGCCCTACCGTGTTTCCTCCTGCCGCAATCTTACCAGGTCCAGCTTTTGTAATTGTTGATGAGCCACTTTTTAAATACACGCCTCTACTCATCGGTCCCACTGTTACCTCTGAAGAATCTTCATTGGTTAAATAAGAACCATCAACACATTCCGGTACATCTGATGCCTTTGCAACTCCTTGCGTACTGATAAACAATGTACAAACCATAATCATTGTCATAATCAGTGACAAAATTTTGCTTTTTTTCACCTTTCGCCTCCTCTCTACACTATATTAACAATCGAGAGAGAAAAAACTCACGCCATTTTTAGAAAAAAAATAAATTTTTTAAAATTTTTTTAAATTCCTCTTCTTTCATAGTTGTATTTAAAATATAAAAAACATCTTCATACTTAAACTGCGCAATGTTTTCCTCACTTCCATCTGATAATTCATACTGAATAATATCAATTTTATTCCCATCTACTTCTATTTGCTCTTCTTTAATTTTCTTATCTTCTACATCATACCCATGCGATTGTTCCTTATAATTGAAAACCATTTGATATTCTATTATAGTTTCTTCATTACTATAAATTAAACAAACTCTTTTCAACGCTTCATCAATATCACTTTGAACTAATTTCATTCCATCTGATTTTCTTCTAAACCGAACAACATCTACCCCCATTTTTTCTTTTATTTCATCATAAACTTGAAATTCATCATAATCATCTACTTCATTCTTATCCCCATCCTCTCTCTCCGTATCTACCTGTGTCATCTTCCTATCTCCAATAGTCTGCGTCCACAGCTTTCCAAAGAACGGCGTCCCAACAATACTCACCATGCTCCACATCATAGCAAGCACAGCCACGATCGCCACGATTCCATATACCTTCCAGTGCCGTTTTCTCTTCTTAACTTTCTTCTTTCCGGCTTCCTTCTCGATCTCTTCGTTCGTACCGTCGTCACTTGCTTTATTATCTGTTTCATGCTTCACATACTCAATTGGCACAACATTATCTATATAACTGTCACTCTCCACATCTTTCTTAAGATGATCTTTCGTATTCTCCCCGCCGCGAAGTGCCTGAACCTCTCGTCCGAGACGGATTGCCTCCTTGTCGTCATCTGACAGTTTTTCATATGCTTTCTGCTGTTCTTCATATTCTTGGATTTTACTCCACATCTTTTCATCCAGGTCTTCTGGAAAGGAAATGTCCTGCAGTGATTCGTCCGAGTCCATTTCTTCCATGATTTCCCCGGCTTCTTTTTCCAGTTCAGCTTTTAAAAGCTTACCCAGATTATCTTCATGTTTTTCCATTTTAAACCTCATTCTTTTGGATTTCTTTTCCCTTTAACTTGACCTTTTTCCTTCACCTGTTTAATATTATGATATCAGGGCAGTCTCTCTGCCTGTATCAACTGCGAATCTTAATTCGCACCATCAATGGGAGGATTTTTATTATGAAACGCATCATTCTGACCGGCGGAGGTACTGCCGGACATGTTACACCTAATATTGCACTGCTTCCCCGTCTTCGGGAACTGCAGTATGACATACATTACATCGGTTCTTACAACGGTATGGAAAAGCAGCTGGTTGAACAGCAGGGAATTCCATATCATGGTATCTCTTCCGGTAAGCTCCGCCGGTATTTCAGCCTTCAGAACTTTACGGATCCGTTCCGCGTCCTGAAAGGCTTCAGTGAAGCCAACCGCCTGATCAAGCAGTTAAAACCGGATGTAATTTTTTCAAAAGGTGGATTTGTAAGTGTTCCTGTTGTTATTGCCGGAAAGAAGAACCATGTTCCTGTTATCATTCACGAATCGGATATGACTCCGGGACTGGCTAATAAGCTTTCCATTCCTTCAGCTGCAAAAGTATGCTGTAACTTCCCGGAAACTTTAAGTTCCCTTCCTCAAGATAAAGCTGTCCTTACCGGATCCCCTATCCGTCAGGAGCTTTTCACCGGAGATAAAGAAAAAGCCCGCGCTTTCTGTGGTTTCAAGGAAGTAAAACCAGTTATCCTGATCGTCGGAGGAAGTCTTGGCGCAGTCGCAGTCAATAATGCAGTACGCAAGATTCTTCCTGAACTGTTAAAAGATTTCCAAGTTGTTCATCTCTGTGGTAAAGGCAAGCTCGATGAAAAGCTCACCGGTCTGAATGGCTATGTTCAATTTGAATATATTCAGGATGAACTGAAAGATCTCTTCGCCCTTGCCGATGTTGTAATCTCAAGAGCAGGTGCAAATGCAATCTGCGAATTGCTTGCTCTTCGCAAACCAAATCTTCTGATTCCACTTTCAGCTAACGCAAGCCGTGGTGACCAGATTCTGAATGCCCGTTCTTTTGAACGTCAGGGATTCAGTATGGTTATGGAAGAAGAAGAGCTTACAGATGAAAAGCTTCTCGCAGCTGTCCACAAGCTTTATGATTCCCGTGAAGACTTCATAAATGCAATGAATCAGTCTTCTCAGCAGGATCCGATCAAGACAATTATCGGTCTGATCGAAGATGCTGCTTCCAAATAATTTTTTAACAACAGTTATTTACATTGTTCAAAAACAGGTGCCGGAACGACACCTGTTTTCTTTACATATCCATCGGTGCTATTTTGTGTAATCATCAGAATTGTAATGTATCTTTACCCATTTTCTTGCTCTGTACAGTACACCCGTCAGTGCTTGGATACTGATCCCCATAGATTCAGCCACATCTTTTTGTTTTCTCTCCAGACAGTAAACCATGGTAATTGCTTCGTACCAGTTTTCATTTTCTTCGTACAATGCATCCAGAATCGTCCATCCATAACCCACTTTTTCTTTTTGTAAAATTTTGTGGAATACATGCTCCTCTGCACTTTCCGCATATTCCTTCGAGTACAGATCCGAAAACAGCTCAATATCTGCCTTCGGACATTCTCTTGCCCGCTTCTTCATATAATTGATAGCTGTATTTTTCGTTGTTGTTACCAGCCATGCTGCCATGTATTCTTCATCCACTGTATCAAAGTGTGTATATAGTTTTAGAAAAACCTCCTGGAATATCTCTTCCGCTGACTCTTTGTGACTGCCAGAATAATCCATTGCTATCCGATAAACGTTGAACTTATTTTTATAGTACACGTTCTCGAATTCCTTTTTATTCTTATTCTGAAAACTCACTCTAGTACCTCACTATTTTATTTTTCTTTCAGTTTTTCCAGGATTTCATCCCGATCTTCATCTGTAAGTTTACCCGGTTTCCAGCCGAATCCGCTCTTGTCATTTTTATATCTCGGAATCAGATGCATATGGAAATGGAATACGGTCTGACCGGCCACTTCCCCGTTATTCTGTACGATATTATATCCGTCACATCCAAGTACATCTTTTAATCTTGTTGTGATCTTCTTTGCAAGCTTAAATGCTTTTCCTGCCAGTTCTTCATCAATAGAATAAATATCTGCCGCATGTTCTTTTGGCAGGATCAGTGCATGTCCCTTTGTCGCCGGTCCAAGATCCAGAATTACTCTGAAATCATCATCCTCATATATGGTTGCAGATGGAATTTCTCCATTTGCGATTTTACAAAAAATACAGTTCTCATCCCTCATGTTTTTTCCTTCTTTCTACATTTTCTTCGATTAATCTCGAATTTGTTTACGAACCAGACTTTCAATGATAAACTACAACTACTTTATATCATGGAAAGGATGGTCGTTACCATGCCATTTACTGCAAATGATTATGAAAAGTTACATCAGCTTATGAATTCCAGTCCGGAAATTCGTGAATTACTTCAGAAACTCCTGGATTCACAGCAATATACAATCAGCAAGATCAGTCATGAAGTTCGCAATCCACTGACGCTGATCTACAGTACCTTTCAGCTCATAGAGTCCAGTCACCCTGAAACCAGAGATTTCAGCCACTGGTCAGAGCTTCGCGAAGACATCGAATACACAATCTCTCTGCTGCAGGAGCTGTCTGCCTATAATAACAGTGAACATCTGCATCTGAGCACGTTTTCTGCACAGGACTTTTTGGGACAGATCTGCCTGTCCTTTGCCGCCTCCTGCGTAGATACCGACATTGGATTCTCTTCTCTGATAGCCCCTGATCTTCCATCTCTGACGGCCGACAGATTAAAGCTGCATGAAGCGATTCTCAACCTTTTAAGAAACGCCCGTGAAGCCATTTCGTCTGCCGGTTCAATCCGTCTGGAAGCAGTCCTCAAAGATCAAATGCTTCAGATTACCATATCTGATACCGGATGTGGAATCTCACCGGAATATCTCGACACGATTTTTGATCCTTTTGTCACTTATAAACCAGACGGCACCGGTCTTGGTCTTGCCATTGTCAGCCGGACAATCACAGCTCACGCCGGAACAGTAACAGTTACTTCCTCCTGTGGAAAAGGCACTTCTTTTTTGCTTTTGTTACCAATTACATAATCATTTTTATTATAAAAAACACGTAATTGTTTTACAAGTACTTCTTTCCATAAACTGGAAAATGTAGTAAAAAAAAAACATGTCCTATCTTACTTATTCCTCTGAATCATCCGCCATTATCTCATCCCATTGGGATTCCCGTTTTTTTCTACGTTTCTGAAGGCGCTGATTCAGAAATCCCCAGACGCTCTGCCTGTCCTTTACAACCTGCCCTTTCATTTCCTGTTCTGCAATCCAGTCATCCAGGATCAGTTCCTCCTGCAGATCATATCCTGCTTTTTTCTCCGGCTGTATACTCTCCATTTCATTCTCCTTTTTCTCCAGTATCCGCTCCAGCGCATACTCAATATTATAATTTTCTTCCATTGAAGCCTTATGTAATTCATATGCCAGATAGACTGCCTCTTTCTGTTCATAATCTGTCTCCCTGACAAAATACTCTGTAAGCTCATGAAACTTTTCCAGAATATTACCTTCCAGTCCCGGACAATAACAAAAGTAATAGATTTCATCCGATACATAAATATGTCCCGGATCCAGGCTCAGACAGTTCACGTCCAGCAGATAATTCTTCACTGCATAAAGTACCTGGATAAACTGTCTCATAAATTTTTCCAGATCTGCAAATTTCCAGTGCTCTTTTTCTCCCTTTGCCTTCACGGATATCTTCCCACTGATCTCGTAGCGGTACTGGCTTTTATCATCTTTTCCCTGCCCTCTTACCGATAAGAGTCCGGGAATCGCATTTTCCATCAGCATCCGCATCTGATAATCTTCTTTATATAGCTCATCTGTTTCCAGAATCATCCAGGCATGATGTAAATCTCTTTCGTACTCTTCTCTCATTCCTCCTGGTCCCTTTCTACAATCTCCTGCAATACTTTTTTCCTGCGTATTTTTTCCTCTGGCACGGTCAGTGCCGCACTGCGTTTAACAGATACGCGCATTTTTCTCTTTTGCGCTCCTGCTGTCACTTCAAATTCATCTTTTACTACCACAGTTTCCACCGATACTGTATCAAAAAATATCAGTTTGTTTTCAATTCTTTTCTGAAAATACTGCTCCATTTTTCCATCTTCTATTTCCTTTTTCCATCGCCATTCTTCACTTCCGACAATCGCGGTCTCATATGCCGCCCCACCGATAATATTTTTATCATGGTAATAAAAAAGTGCGAAAATGACTGCCATCCAACAAAGCAATACTACCGGCATTAGATACGCCATCTCAACTACGGTACTTCCTTTTAGCTTTACCATATAAATGTCCCCAGATAGCCGATCAGAAGAAAAGGATAAAACGACATTCTTGTCGTCCGTTTCCATTTTCCGCTCCAAAGACCTGCTCCTGCTGCCATCGCAGCCACAAGAAATGCAAGCATCAGCATTCCAAGCAGATTCCAGATCCCAAGAAAAATACCCATATTCAGGATCATCCAGCTGTCTCCGTACCCTATTCCCTCCTGTGACCATTTCGATATCATGAGAAATACAATTCCACATCCCAGTCCGGCAACCCATACACTCCAATGCATCCGTCCAAATAACGCACGGTACAGAATCGCCGCACAGCTTCCTGCGAGCAAATATTCTGTCGAGATTTTCTGATATTTTATATCCTGTGCTGCTCCGAATCCTAAAAAAAATAATCCTGCCAATTTTGCTATTTTCCACCACATTTTGAACATGCTCCTTTTCCTTTTACTTCTGACAGCGGAACTGTATAAACTTTTCTCTTCAGTCCGCTGCATGATAATGAAGTATGATAACGATCCCCGTAATCTGTGACATAGCAGTTGTCATCATTTCCCGGCATCCATCCACACCGTTCACACAAATGATAAATTCCTCCACTGCTGTTTCTCAGTTCCCCTAACTGTGTTTTCGCAACACTGCGCACGGACGGTTCCAGATAAGTGCACTGATAATTCCGGTGATATACGATCCCTGTTTCTGTCACATATACAAGTTCATTATCTCCAATTCCTGCTTCGTAGGTCTTTACATAACCGGTCCATGTCTTCATCCTCATTTTTTCTTTATAATGCAGTACCGGAATATGAAAGACAGGAACCGGCAGTTCTACTTCATATTCTGCCGTCAGTTCCAGCACTCCCATTCCCGGTATCGCCCAGGATCTTTTACAGCTGACTCCTCCGCTTCCGCCAACAATCATACTTCGATCCATTCTTTCTTTCCCGACCGCATTTACAAGATCTGCATGCAGACTTATCGGGTTCAGCACCGGAATTTCTGCAAAACTCTCTGCCACTTGCTTTCCTGCACTCTGCAGTCCGCATCTTACTGCAGACTGGATGCTTCTGAGCTCCAGCATCCAGATCAAACTCACCGCCGCATATAGGAACAGCGGAACACAAAGTACAGCTTCTACTGTTACCGAGGCAGATACAGATGCCTTTTCTTTGACACAAGATATGGCGATCAAATCAGGTAGAAAATCAAATCCTTCCTCCTTTCTGCGAATATCAAATATGTGTTTGTAATTCAATATTTTTCTATACATCATCAAAGGAATTTTATTTATTATTTCGATTGTCCTCAGAAAAGACACCTGTATCCACCTCCTAACATTTTCATTTTTTGTTACTGATATTGATATAAAATATGATACTGATACCGGATTCCTCTTCTCAGATAACATGTCATGTCAAAGTCTGCTCCTGATACGCAGGCATCTGCCCGGAAAAACGTTTTCTCCATTCCGGATCGCAGATTCATTTCCACCAGATCCAATGCTCTCATCGACAGTTCTTCCTTTGATTTTAAAACCAGCATCATTTGCAGATATTGCTCATAAGAATTTCCCTCTTCTGTCTCCTTCCCTTCCGGAATACTTCTGTTCTTTGCCAGTTCAAGCAGACCATCCAACGTCAGATTCCAGCTCTCCTTACTCTTTACAGCCGGAACCTTCTTCCCTGCCAGAAGCGTCTTAACATCCGTAAGGCTTTCTCCATAAGCCCATGCAAGAAGCAGCGCATGCTTGATCACAGGTCCGATCTCCGGTGAAAGAAACACCGCACTCAGTGTCGTTGCAAGGGTATCCACCTCCATTTGCATGTCCTTATCGGTCAGCAAATATCCATAATTCACTGCAAATCGAAGGATTCGGATTCTCCCGATCACATATTCCAGATTGTCCTTGTCGCTCGCCTTTCCTCCTAACAAATACTCCATCTCATAGTCCAGTACCGTATTCTTTTTCTTATTTGCAGCATTGCCAAACTTATCTATAAGGTACAGATTGAAAAAAATGGTATCTCCGGCTCCATTATCTTTTTCCTTCATGGTTCCGTATCCCTGCCTGAGCTTTCGGTTCGATACAGTCTCTTCTGACTTTACAGCTTTCGATGACAGCGTAAATCCTTCCGGACTGACCAAATTTAACAGTGCTTGCGCCTGTATATCCACAATATCCGCCAATGGATTATTTTCTGCAGGAAGTTCTTCTTTTTCACTTTCCAGCATCTGGTCAAGTTCTTTACTCGTCTCTATATTCTCTTTCCCATATTCATTTGCTTTCAGTTCCTGCTCCTTCCATTCGGATACCTTTCCCGTCAGATTCTCTATCGCCGCAGCTCCTGTCTTCATTTTCTCGTATTCAACCGCCTGCCGCAGAAATTCTTTCCCATTCTGGTCTGTCAGATAACGAATTGCCGCAATCTCTGTTTCTATATTTTCTGCCCCGTAAAAGGACAGTCGGTTTAAAATATTTTCTTCAGACATTGTTCCGGATTCATAACTGCCTTCTATTGCAAAAATACCATATCGCTCCAGAAGATCTTTCTGATATTCTGCAAACGCAGATTCCACTGCCCTGCCTGCGTCTGCTCTTCTCTCATTCTTTGCCAGCTGGATCGAGGCACTTTCCAGCAAAGCCCCAACCAGAGTAAGAAGCAGAAGAAAGACCAGGCTTAGAAACACAGTAATCTCTCCCTTTACCATTTTTTTCATCTCTGTACACACTCATTTCTGAAATAAAATTTTTACTTTAGATTCCTGAACTTTCATTCGTTATTTTTTCAAATATTTTAGTTACAAGTTCATTAAGCTGTTTCTTAAAAATGATAACCAGACCGATAATGACGACCAGTACAAGGATCAATTCTACCGTTGATATCCCGTCTTTTTCCGTCAGAATCTTCTGAATTCTGATCCATCCTGTCCACAGCTTCTTTTTTACCGCCTTCATTCTCTCACCTCCTACACCTGGATCGACAAAAATGCCGGTACAACTACGATCGTAATCACGATGATCAGCATCAAAAGCATTGGGATCAAAAGTCTGGTTCCTGCCTCTTCTCCCAGCTGTCTCGCCCTGCTCTTTCTGTCCTCCAGTGCCTGTACTGCCTCCATACGAAGCATTTCAGAAATTCCTTTTGCACCCTTTTTCAGATTCTGTGAAAGAAGTGCTCCCATTTTCATATACGGAATCAGATCACATCTTCTTGCAAATCTTTCATAACATTCCATCTCCGGAATCCCACTTTTCATTTCCTGCCAGGTTTTCCAGATTTCTTCATATGCTTCTCTTTTTCTTCCCGTTTTTCCTCTGGTGATTCCATAGTCTTCCGCAATTCTTTTCCACACATTTTTTGCTGTCATTCCGGCACCGGTCAGCATCGTAAACTCTGTGATAATTTCCGGATAATCCAGCATCATCTGCTCTTTTCTCGTCTTCTTCTGATTGTTTTCTTTCTGTATTTCTCTTCCGACAAGCAGAATGCTTATCGCCATTCCGAGCATCAGAATCGGAATCACTTTTGAATCTTTCTCCTCTGTCCAGGCAATTTTTCTTCCGTCCAGACTGGGTGGCAGTGTAAGATATGCTTTCTGCCTCGTAGCACTGTCCTGTAATCTTACCAGTTCCAGAACCCGCTCTTTCGTGGAAAGCGTTTTCTCCTGTCCTGCAAAAATAACAAGATCCATCTCACACGGATATACCTTATCTTCATAATGCAGAACTCCGGTAATATTCATCCCAATCCCCTGATTCTCCGGATCTTCTTCCCGGATTTTTTCCTGATCCAGTCTTCCAAGCGAATCCATTACATCATATCTGCTAAGTTCCCAGGAAACCGAAAACGGAAAATCGTCTAATGCTGTTACCAGATCCAGATCTGTCTTTATATGCGACAGATCCTTATTTTCCCCGGAAATCACTTTTGCAAGCTCTTTCCTCGCTTTCTGAAACTCCTTTTCCAGCCGCTTTTCACTGTAAATCTTCGGTGACACACGAATTTCTATATCCTGCTTTTTTTCTCCTTCAACCTGCATAGAAAGCGCCGCTTCTTTTTGTCCTTCCCCGTACCCGTTCCGCTTTATCTGCATGGTTTCAGAGTTTTCCGTCCCTGTCTTCTGCACGATTTCCGACAAAAATGCCAGACTTGTCACCGCCAACATCAAAAAAAATATCCGCCTGAGAAGCCTGTCCCATTTTCTGAAAAGTGATTTCTTCTTGAAATACATCCATGCACAAGCTCCGAGAAAGAAATACATTCCGATACAAAACCACATTTCTATACCTCGATTTCCACAATCTTGCATCCAAGTCTCCAGGCAGCAATGTAAGCTCCAAGACAAATACTCATAAAAGCCACTCCTGGCAGATTCCCGTATAACCCCGCCATAAATTCCGGAAAGCTCAGACGCATATAACCAATAATTCCCAAAGGAATCACTGACATAATCTGAAATTCCATTTTTTTCGCTGCAATTACGGTATCGATTTCTCTTTTCACTTCCGCTTTATCACCAAGTTGTCTAACCGCATTTTTAATGATCAGAATACTGTCGCCTCCGCTCCTCTTTGCCAGGGAAAATACAGTGACAAATGTATCCACCTCCGGAAGTGCTACCCTTGCAGCAAAATCCTTCCAGGCAGCTTCCGCGGTTACGTTCAGATTCAGCTGCCTTACCATATACGTAAATTCCCGTACAATAAGTGTATGCCTGTCATACATGATCTGCAGGTCTCTCTGTACCTCTTTGATCGCGTTCTCCATAGAGTATCCCACATTCAGCTGCGCTTCCAATGATTGAAGCGCATCCTGGAACTGTCTTTCAAAACGTCTCTTCCCTTTTTCCTCTACCTGACAGATCATCCTTTCGTAATACTTCATTCCCAGAGGAAAAAGCACTGCCATCATCCATAGTCTTGAATAGAACAGCATGGCGATCAGAAACACCAGAAGAATGCTTTCCGTTATCGCCAGGGCATACTCCTTCCGGCTGATACCCTGCCGCCATAAGTTTTTCCGTCCGTGTAAGTGTGGACCTTTTCACCCACTCCCCCTGGATTTTTCCATCCTTACTTCCCGTCTCCTGAAAGGAAAATAACGGTTGAAGCCTGATTTCTCCTTTTTCATATCCCAATACCTCCATGATTTCCAATACTTTCCTGCTCTTGTCCCGAAGGCGTCCCAGATGTACCAGGATATCGATTCCGGAAGCGATCTGACGCATAACTGCTTCCAGCGGAAGTTTAATCCCCATCAGTACCATTGTAGACAGTCTGCTCATCATATCATCCGGACTGTTCGCATGACCGGTACTGATCGACCCGTCATGGCCTGTATTAAACGCCTGTAACATATCCAGTGCTTCTTCTCCTCTGACTTCACCGACAATAATCCTCTCCGGTCGCATCCGGAGCGCTGTCCTGATCAGATCACGGATATTGATTTCCCCTGTTCCTTCTACATTTGCATTCCGTGCTTCAAGCCGCACCAGATTGGAAATCCCTGTGATCTGCAGTTCCGCGCTGTCCTCAATGGTAATAATACGTTCTTCTTTCGGAATAAAATCCGACAATACATTCAGAAAGGTTGTCTTTCCTGATCCTGTCCCTCCGCTGATAAAAATGTTATACTTTGCCTTCACAGCCTGGATCAGCATTGCCGCCGCTTCTTTTCCGATAGAGCCTGTATCGATCATCGTCTCCATCGTAATCCTGCTTTTCGGAAACTTTCTGATCGTAACAATCGGTCCATTAAGCGCAACCGGCGGCAGCACCACATTTACTCTGGATCCATCCTCCAGTCTCGCATCTACGATCGGTGTTGCCTCATTGACAACCCTGTTACAGCCTGCTACCATCTGCTGAACCACATCTTCAAGCTTTCCCTTTGAAAGAAACTTTTTATCGGTTTCATAAATCCTTCCGTTACGTTCGATGAAAATCGGCTGCGTTCCATTGATCATAATTTCCGTAATCTCTTCATCCTCGATCAGCTCCTGCAAGATATCCAGCTTCCTGAACGCGTTAAAAAGCTCTCTCCCGAGAATTGCCTTTTCTCCAAGCGGAATGAACTCTTCTTTCGATTTTTCTTCCAGTATCCTGTGGATCAGTTCCAGCAACTCTTCATCGCTTGCTTCCTTCGACAGATCCATCTGCGCCAGAATCTCTTCATGAAGTTGTTCTGCCCTCCGCATAGAAGAACCTCTTTTCTGTACTTTCTTTTAATAACTCAACTGTTTCTTTTACTGTCTGACGCATATTTTTCCCCATATTGATATACATGGTACGCGACTCCAGCTCCTGATACCGCAGTACCTTCAACATATGCTGGTACTGCGCAATTTTTGCCATCGCATATACATCCTCCGCACACGGCATGAGAATCTGGTCACACAGCCTTAACAGCTGAAACACATCCTCCATCCCATTTCCGATATCCAGAATGATCACGCTGTATACACTTTGGCTGATCAATCTTTCAAATAGAGTTTTCCATTCCTCTGTATGCACAGCACGAAGATCTGTCCATACTTTCATTGGCGGGATATAGTCCAGATCACCCATTCTTTTTACCATGGATGCAATCCGTATCCCGATATCATCTCTTTCCTGTTTTGCATAGTAAAGAACATTTGCCAGATCAGGAGAATCCTGATCCCGGAAATATCCTCCCATGCCTGCATAGGTTTCCAGATTCAGATACAGCACGTCCTCTGACTGTGCCAGTGCTTTCCCAAGTTTCAGTGAAAACGTTGTCTTTCCAATTCTGTGAACCGGTGAATATACTCCAAGGATTCTTCCATTTCCGTTATCCGCACACGATCCCGGAAACTTCTCCTCCTGAAGTCCTTTTAAAATCCCGGTCATCAGTCCGTCAACCGGCTGATATTTCCGAAGCTCCGTTTCCTCCTCTCCCAGATCCACACAATGCTGTCTCGTCAGAATAATTCTCTTCCCGGTAAAAATCTGCTTTCTTTTTTCATATGGAACATCCTCACTGATCAACAATACCTTTATCAGACCAATCTTCAGTAACTCCTGTACCATTTCCGGCGACGAACAGATTCGCACTCCTGCTGTCACCTCTTTTTTCAAAAGCAGCGCCTCCGCAAGTCTTCTGACATACTCTTCTTCTGGATCACAAATTAAAATTTCTCTGTCGATTCTTTGCTCTGCTCCTTTCCGGCATGTCCGCCCTTTTTCTTTCAAACTTTGAATCAAATGCCGAATGGCATATGACGGAACACGTTTGCATTCCTTTTTTGACACAGTATTTATCAGAATATAAATACTGCTGAAACTGATTTTTTGATTTTCTAACTTATTGCTTTGCCTCTCTTGTAAGACGTATTATATGCGCCACTTTTCCCTTTGTCCATAGCTTTAAACCAGAAAAAAACGTTTTGCGCAACACCTACATAAACTGATAAAACATAATCCCATAAAGCATGGCAACTCCCGGAATTCCAAGACATCCGGACACAAAAAATGACAGGACATTTAGTCCGACAGAAACAGGAATGTTTCTATAGTCCATCCATTGATTGACCAGAAAAATACTGCCCATTCCTGTCAAAGCCCTGACAATAAAGTTTATCTGCCATGATCCTCTTCTTTTCATGCTCCGCCACCTCCTGCTCTATCTTATGAACTTTTTCACACAGATATGTTTTTTACCTCTGAAAAGAATTTCCTATGAAAAAAAGAGCGCCACTGTCTGCACTTCGCAGTCCAATGGCACTTCCACATATCTTTTATAATTCAATTTCCACTTTTCGCCCGGTCCGGTGATACTGATGATATCGCACCCCGGCACAGTCAAACATCATTTTAGATGCTTTTACAGAAGTTGTATCTGCATACTTGTCTGAATCATAGATTACTTCTTTGATTCCACTCTGAATGATCGCTTTTGCGCATTCATTGCACGGAAAAAGCGATACATAAAGTTTGGCTCCTTCAAGACTTCCTCCACTGTAATTCAAGATTGCATTCAGTTCACTGTGTACGGTGTACACATACTTTGTCTTTAGCGGATCCTCACCTTCCCGTTCCCACGGAAATTCATCATCCGAACAGCCTCGTGGCAGACCGTTGTATCCCATTGACAGAATTTTGTTATCTGCACTTACGATACAGCATCCCACCTGGGTATTCGGATCTTTTGACCGTCTTCCCGAGAGAATGGCAACTCCCATAAAATATTCATCCCAGGAAATATAATCCTGTCTTTTTCCACTCATAATCGGTTCCTCTATTTTGTTCCGAAAATACGGTCTCCGGCATCTCCGAGCCCCGGAACAATATATCCATGTTCATTTAACTTTTCATCCAATGCTCCAATATACACTTCAACATCCGGATGAGCTTCCTGAAGCTTCTTTACTCCTTCCGGTGCTGCAATAATACACATAAAACGGATATTTTTTACGCCTCTGTTCTTCAGCATCTGGATCGCTGCGATACAGGATCCTCCCGTAGCAAGCATCGGATCTACTACAAATACTTCTCTTTCTTCACAGTCAGCCGGAAGTTTGCAGTAGTATTCTACCGGTTCAAGAGTTTCCGGATCACGGAACAAACCGATATGACCTACTTTTGCAGCCGGAATCATCGCAAGCATACCTTCTACCATTCCAAGTCCTGCTCTCAGGATCGGAACAACAGCAAGCTTCTTTCCCGCAAGCTCTTTTGCTGTCATCTTGCAGATCGGTGTCTGGATCTCGACATCCTGTAATTTCAGATCTCTGGTTGCCTCATAGCACATCAGCATTGCGATCTCACCGATCATCATTCTGAAATCCTTTGAACCTGTTTCCTCTCTTCTGATAATCCCGATTTTGTGCTGAATCAGCGGATGATCCATTACGTGTACATTTGACATTTGTTTTTTGCCTCCTCGTTTAACTTATTGGCAAGTTTTTTGACATACCCCTGGATCAGCTCATACATCTGCTCATACTGTTCCTGTGTCTGACCATATACAGACGGAATTTCTTTGCTTCCATTTACAAATTCACATAGTGTATAAACCTGTCCTTTTCCCGGATAATCATTCTGTATCTTTTGTTTGATACTGTCCTGCATTGCCAGAACAAGCGTATCTTCCCCAAATTCCTCTTCTGATAATGCAACAGTCTCATATCCTTCTGTCTCAATATGATGTCTCGCCAGAAGTTCTTCTGCTCTCGGATTCAGCGGCTCCGGGAAGAGAACCACAAGTCCTCTCGCACACACCTCATATTCCTGGAAAAGCGGCTGCTTTTTCAGAATTGCTGCTGCGATCGGAGCACGACAGTTCGCGCTGTTGCTCACAAATACAATCCTGCGGTAATCCTGAAGCTTCGTGATCTCAGATGCCTGCAGTACATGATGTCCTGCTGCTTTGCCCAGCCGGTTCATGATCGCAGTTCCGATACCTGCCTCCGGAAATGCTTCACTGTAAATATAATCAACTTCCTCTTCATCAAATTCACGTAGGACTTTATAAAGGTTTCTCGCAACCGTCTTTTCATTCACACGGGAACCTATGCATTTTACTACACCGGTCGTATACTGATCAACCGATTCATTAGACGCAATGATCCCCACCTTATATCCAAGTCTTACCTGCTCGTAAGCAATCTGCTTGATCGCCCGAACAGCCTCTTCAGGCTCTCCCTCAACAATGATCATCTCTGCCTTCGGCGCGTAGTGACGGTACTTCATTCCCGGTGCTTTCGGTGCTTTTGTGCTGTTCTCTGAAATCAAAGTTTCATCCACAGCTACCTCACCGATCACTTCACTTAACATCTCTTTTGTGATCGCTCCCGGTCTCAGGATCATCGGTGGAGTCACCGTCATATCCAGAATCGTAGACTCTACTCCGATATCTACACTTCCTCCATCCAGGATCATCTCGATCTTGCCACTTAAATCCTCTGCCACGTGCTGTGCTGTCGTCGGGCTCGGTCTTCCGGATGTGTTGGCACTTGGTGCTGATACATATCCGCCTCCTGCAAGGATCAGCTCACGGGCAATCTCATCATCCGGCATACGCACAGCGACCGTTTCCAGACCACCGGTTGTTCCCAGCGGAACTTTTTCGTTCTTATTGAAAATCATCGTAAGTGGCCCTGGCCAGAAATGTGCCGCGATCTCATCTACAATAAGTGGTACAGATTCAACGATCGCACCCAGATCCTCCAGTCTCGCAATATGGACGATAAGCGGGTTGTCTGACGGGCGTCCTTTTGCTGCATAGGTCTTTTTCGCTGCCTCCTCATCAAGCGCATTTGCCCCCAGTCCGTAGACTGTCTCTGTCGGAAATGCCACCAGACCGCCGTTCTTCAGGATTGAACCGGCTTCTTCCATAATCACCTGATCTATTTGGTTTCTGTCTATTTTTTTTATTATTGTTTCCATGTGTTTCATTATAGCATTATCCACATGGCATGGCAATTTTAATTTCCATACTCGTTCAGGTATTCCAGACATTTTGCGATTCCTTTTGCAACAGCTTCTGCAACCTGCTCCTGATATTCTTCTCCCGACAATTTTTCTGCCTCTTCCGGATTAGTCAGAAAGCCGCATTCCACGATCACCGTAGGCACTTTTGTCCGCCTCAGAAGATAATAGGTCTCATTTGCTTTTGCCTGCCTGTGATTTTCCGGATCAATCTCCTGCAAACTTTCCTGCAGGATCTTCGCAACAGCCTCTCCTTCCCGGGAATGGCTGTAATAAAACACCTGCGCTCCATGAATTTCCGGGTCTTCATAGCTGTTCTGATGGATACTCACTGTAAGGACAGGTTTCGTCTCGTTGATCATCTTCACTCTTGCCTGCATATCTTCTGTCTTTTTACTTCCGTCTCCTGTTGTTCCAAGCCCTTTATCCTCTTTTCTTGTAAGCTCTGCTGTTATCTTTTCCTTTTCCAGACATTTTTTCACTTTCTTAGTAATTGCCAGATTGATATCCTTTTCCAGAAGGTTATTCAGCCCGATTTTTCCCGGATCACTTCCCCCGTGTCCGGCATCCAGGATTACCTGAGCCTGCTTTGCCTCCACCTGATCCGCCTCGGTATACCTGCTTAATGTATAGCTGCCATAAATACATCCCGTCAGTAAAATAAGAGCCAGAATCCACTTTATTTTGCTCTTGAAAATAGTTTTCCCCCTTTTTACTATTTCACTGATTTTTTTATTCAAAAAAGAGCCTCCTGCATATATTTTTACAAATATATGCGTGGAAAGCTCTTTTCTATACCTTTCTCATTATGTAATCAGTTTACATATTTCTGAATCAGATCCCAGATATCGGAAGTCTCAAATCCAAGTTTCCATGCCGCCGTTCCTGCCAGATTATTGTCTTTCATAAGTCCGAGTTTGACTTCAAGTGAAGAAGCATCCTCCAGCCAGATCCTGTAGGTTGAATCGTTATCTCCCTGCCACTCTGCATAGTTCTGCTTCGCCGTATCATCCCATGTCACAGTTGCTCCGGCTTCGCTTACCCGCTGTGCCGCTTCTTCCATGCCAAGTGCTTCGCTGGTAACTTTCATTGAATAGCTTTCAGCCTCGGTTCCCTGATCTTCCGCACGCTCTTCGTCCGTCTTCGGTGTCTCATTCCACAGCCTTGTATAGAATGGCACTGCATTGATCACCTTATCTGCCGGTACATCCCGCAGGGTTTCTTCAATTCCCTCTTTTACATAATTGTAAGATGCCACAGAACCTGCTTCATAGGAACCGGCAAAATGTTCATCATATCCCATAATGATCACATAGTCTGCCATAACCCCCTGTTCTTCTCTGTGATAATGTGTGTTATAACCCTTCGGCACATAATTATCTACAGAAAGGACCAGATTGTTCACCCGGCACAGCACAGAAAGCTCCCGGATAAACTGAATGTAATGATCTCCGACATCCGTCGGTATCTGTTCAAAATCCACGTTAATTCCGTCAATTCCATTCTGAAGTGCTGCATTTACCAGCTGATTCTCCAGATTCTCCCTGCTTGAAGTATGACTGAGCAGCTCCATATCGTCTACATTCTGGTCGAAATTATCAACCAGCGCCCATACTTCCAGTCCACACTGATGTGCATAATCCACATAGTCTGTACTTGCAATGGAACTGATATTTCCGGAATTATCCGTTACACTGAACCATGTAGGGGAAATCGTATTGAGTCCTTTTGTAGCTGCAAGCGCATCTTCAATCCCTTCGTTGGCAGCTTCACTTGTGACCTGATGCCATACCAGATTGATCTTGTAATCTTTCTTGATTCCTGTATAATCCGGTTCCTCAAATTCTCTTGAGATTGTCTCTTTCTTGGCATCCTTCAGCTTTGACTTCTGAATATACCCGACAATTCCGGACTTTGTACAGACTTTTTTCCAGTCACTTACATCTTCAAGAACCGTAAGCTTATCTCCCTTTTTCACTTCTTCGAGCACCGGACTTTTTACACCTCCCAGAATCCTTACCTGGGAATCATCCTTAACCTTTGCCATCTGACGCTCTCCAAACTTACTGGTGATCACGACTCTTGCCGGATCTTTATAAACTTCGTAGTCAAAATTTGCATATTTCTGCAGGAAATCCAGTGCAATATATGCTGTATCTCCTTCTGTCTTTACAATTGTATAATCCTCACTGTTCACAGTATCTGAAACAGAATAATCCTTACTGTCTGCCGCTGCCTTTACCATATCTCTCGGCAGTGTATACAAAAGTATATGCTCATTGGAATCCCAGTAAAAACGATCGCTGATATAATCCTGTACAAGGTTATAAGACAGATATGCAGTTCCGCCTTCTGTAATTGCCTGAGCATCCAGTACCTCGTTGTTGATCGTTACACCCATCTGCGACTTTGCCGTAATTCCAAAATATTTATTCAAATCATAGGTTTCTTTTGTCGGCCCATACTTTATCCAGTATATTGTTCCACCGGCAAGCCCAATGACAACTATAAAGATCACCAGCAATGCAATACACACGTTTCTGACACGGCGACGTCTTTTTCTTGCTCTTCTCCGTCTCTGATAACCTACGCCCGGATCCTCGTATCTTGCAGCAGCTTTTCTTGCTGCCGCAGCTTTGCGTCTGCGCTCTCTTTCCCTTTGCTCATTGGTCATTCTTCTTTCGTCCACATGACACCTCCTGTTTGCAGCATATTTTCACAGCTTAACTAAGCTTGTAATATGCGCATACTTTAGGTTATTATACCACATATATCTGACATTTGTACACATCTGAAAGCTATTTCCATTCCCCACAGGTCATGTCCTGGCGAGGGGCTCTGCTTTTTTCATTCCACCTGTGAATGGTCTGTTCCTATACTGTTAAAATCCAGTTCCCGGATCATTCCCTGTTCATCCAGAATATAATCCCGCATATAATTACTTTCTTCTCTTACCATATGCGCTGACACGATCTGAAGCGGACTTGCCGGAAAGCCATTTATCTGCATCCGGACACCGCTACGCTCATAATTTGTCAGTTCCGTAAATAAATCCTGATACTTTTTCTCTTGCTCGTCCATATTTCCCCCTTGAGTCAGACAGTTTTTACGGCAAAAAGCGACCATAAGGCAACACTTGTGATATATTACTTCTCCTGTGCTTTTTCCGATGACAAGAAAATGATCACTGTCCATACTTCGGTTCAATTGTTAGGTTCTGTTGATAAATCGTCTGATATGACCTGAATGTACTTGATTCTGTACGCTGTGTGCGAAATGCGTATGATAAATTCAAGATTTGTGCGATTGACTGGTCTGTCTTATTTTCCTGTAACGCCATTATAAGAAAGAGTTTATAAAAAAGCAAGCATTTTTTATTTTTTATTTTGTTTACATCGTTCCGTTTTTTGTTTATACTATTAGTAATTGTTCAGATAGATTTTTGATTGAATAGGAAGTGATACTTTATGAAGATAGAAAAGATAAATGATAATCAGATTCGCTGCACACTTACCCGTGATGATCTCGCCCAGAGACAGTTAAAGCTCAGCGAGCTTGCTTACGGCTCCGAGAAGGCAAAGTCTTTATTCCGCGAGATGATGCAGCAGGCCGCTTCTGAATTTGGATTCGAAAGTGACAATCTGCCACTGATGATCGAAGCAATCCCGACCGCCGGTGATTCTATTGTTCTGAATATAACCAAAGTTGATGATCCTGATGAACTGGATACCCGTTTTTCCAGATTCACACCTACTCCTGCGGACGAAGCTGCTGATAAGCACAAATCCGTGCTGGAACATCTGAAAAAGCTTGACGGAGCCGAAGATTTTCTCGACATTCTCCGCCAGATGAAAGAAGCTGTATCCCAGCTCCCGGAGAACCCGGAAGCACTTGCCGATACTCCGGTCCAGGAACAGGCTCCTGCTTCAGAAGCCAAAGAAGCAGCTCCTGCTGAACCTTCCGTTCCACCTGTCCGGCTTTTCTCTTTCTCAAGACTTGACAGTGTGATTCATGCCAGTCATTTTTTAGTCGAGATGTATGATGGTCCGAACACACTTTACAAGGATGAAGCAGAGAACATGTACATCCTGACACTTGCACAGGGAGAGCATCCGTCTTCTGATTTTAACCGTATCTGTAATATGCTCTCCGAGTATGGTTCACCGGAACAGGGTGGTGGTATATCACTTGCATTTCTGGAAGAACACTGTGATATGATCCTTGCCAAAAACGCAATACAGACTCTGACTTCATTTAAATAACAGACAAATCCACAATTTTTAACTTGGCGAAAAAAGACGGGGACGGCAGATTAATGATCTGTCGTCCCCGTTAAATTATATCTTTTATTTATTCACGGTCTATGCTTCAGCTGCTAAGAGTGCGTTGATCTTTGCGATAAGAAGATCTGCATCAATTCCATGAACCATTGCTGCTTCTTCAAGAGACTCACCCTGTGAAGCCGGGCATCCAAGACAATGCATTCCAACTTCCATAAGAACCGGTGCTGTCTGTGGAGCTACCTGAAGCAATTCGCCAATTGTCATTGTTTTTGTTACTTCGACTGCCATCTTTCTTCCTCCTTTACTTTTCGTATCCCTTATTATAATACCATTTATCCCAAAAAACAACCTTAATATCCGACTGTATTGCTCGGATATTAAGGTTTCTTTGCTTTTGTAAAATATTTCCCCGTTTTCCACAAAAAACGTATGTTTTTATGTGGACAATGTGGATAACCCACGGATATTCAGCATTTTCGTATTTTTCAAATGCCTGCTTTCACTTGTGTTTCCAGGCTTTTACACAATTCTTCTTACTGAAAGAATTGTCGTATAAGTCGCCGGTGAAATCCCGATTCCCTGTTCCGGGTTCTGTGCATTGACGATCTGACCGTTCCCAATATAAATTCCGATGTGGCCATCATAACAGATCAGATCTCCCGGCATCGCCTGATCATAGCTTACCTCCACGCCGGCATTGATCTGGTCATACGTTGTCCGCGGAAGACTGATTCCAAAATGTGCAAATACAGACTGTACAAATCCGGAACAGTCTGCCCCATCTGTCAGACTTGTGCCGCCCCAGACATACGGATTCCCAATAAACTGGCATGCATAATCGACGATCGCCTGTCCATTTGACGCCGGCTGTGCGGAAACCTCGGTAGTCTCCATCTGCTGTACATTCCCCTGGACTTCCTGCGTCATCTGCGCTTCTTCGGATTTTCTGGACACTGCATAGGTAAATGCTTCTGCTTCTTCTTTTCCTTCCTGCTGCGCTTCCGTTACCAGATTCTCCGCATACGTCTGCGCCTCTGCTCCTGTCAGTATATATTCTGTTTTTACATATCCGGTGACATCTCCCGACTCGACTGCCGTCCATTCTCCCACAGGACCTGTGATCTTCGCCGCGTATCCCGGATACAGCTTTCCGACATATTCACTTTCCTTTGTCGGTTCGCTTCTGACATACAGAAAACTCGTTACATTGGCAAATGCCATATCTAAATACTCGCCCTTATTTTCCGGTACCAGATAATCCTCAGCTTTAATCTCCCTGTTCTGAGAATAAAAATCCTTCAACACCGCTTCTATCCCTACGCCCGGCATTTTTGCAGCTTCTGCGGTGTCCCCATCTGCTGCCATAACCGAAATTCCCGGAGATACTGTCATCCCCAGAAAAGTAACCAGGAACAATCCTTTTTTTAGATTTGAATGCATAAATCTCCCTCCTTCATGTATTCTTATCTTTTGTAAATGTTACAGAATTGTTACATTTGTTACGGTGATATTATATCAATCAAATTTCACATTGTCAAGTTTTACTCATTTATTTCGTATTACACAGTTCTACACCGTTCTTTATATGCATTGTTTTTTCGTCATATTTGTTACAAATTGTTACATCTCGCTTAACAGTATTTCCATTTTTTATTCTTTTATTCAATATACAATTTTTTATTGACATTATAAGAATATTATTATAATATAATTTTAGTAATTATTATTATTATCTTTTTTGCAGGAGGTGACATCAATGGCAAATTTAAAATACAGCAGACAGCGTGAGGCTATTAAGGATTATCTTTCCTCTGTTACAACACATCCAACGGCGGATACTGTATATATGCATATCAAAGAAGAATTCCCGAATATCAGTCTCGGAACCGTTTACCGCAATTTAAATCTGCTTGCCGACATAGGCGAGGCGATTAAAATTACAACACCCGATGGCGGCGATCGTTTTGATGCACGTACCAATCCGCATTATCATTTCTATTGCAAGTGCTGCAAGCGAATGATTGATATGGATTTTGATCACATGGATAAGATCAACCAGCTCGCATCCGAAAGTTTCGACGGTCAGATTGAATCACACACCATGCTTTTCTACGGTATCTGCGGTGATTGTTTAAGAAAATCCTGACTATGTGGTATAAATTCAGAAATTTTGAAAAAACTTATCAATTATAGTTGACAAAGACAAATGTATATGTTATCTTAATATCAGTAAAAGTTACTAATATTGTTAACCAAAAGAAATCAAATATACTATCAAAAAAAGAAAAGGAGATTATTATTATGAAGAAATTTGTTTGTACAGTATGTGGTTATGTATACGAAGGCGAAGCAGCACCGGAGAAATGTCCAGTATGTGGCGTAGGCGCTGACAAGTTCACAGAAGTAAAAGAAGGCGAAAGAGAATGGGCTGCAGAGCATGTAGTTGGAGTAGCTAAAGGCGTAAGCGAAGACATCCTTGCCGACCTCAGAGCAAACTTTGAAGGTGAATGTTCAGAAGTAGGAATGTATCTTGCAATGGCAAGAGTAGCTCACAGAGAAGGCTATCCGGAAATCGGACTTTACTGGGAAAAAGCTGCTCACGAAGAAGCAGAACACGCTGCTAAATTCGCAGAACTTCTTGGCGAAGTTGTAACAGACAGCACAAAGAAGAACCTTGAAATGAGAGTAGAAGCAGAACACGGCGCAACAGCAGGTAAATTCGACCTTGCAAAACGTGCAAAAGCTGCAAACCTCGATGCAATCCATGACACAGTTCATGAAATGGCAAGAGACGAAGCAAGACACGGAAAAGCATTCGAAGGATTACTCAAACGCTACTTTGGCTAAGCTACAAGCCGAGCAGGGATAAATAGAAGAGCCCCTGGAAGAACGAATTTATTCATTCTTCCAGGGGCTCTTCTATTTATCCCTATTAGGCGACAGCCTGCAGCGAGAAGTAGCGCAGCGCATTCGAGCTGGCTCGACCTCCTATTTCTGGTTCGCCGGCTCCACAGCCACCGTCTTCCCTTTAATTTTCACGTTCTTCATCGCGTTCAGTACCTCACGGGCATATTCCCTCGGCACCTCAACAAATGTATACTTATCATACATATCAATCGTTCCGATCAGCTTTCCATCCATTCCGCTTTCCCCGGCGATCGCACCAAGAATATCTCCCGGACGTACTCTCTGCTTCTTACCAATATTGATGAACAGACGTACCATTCCGTCCTCACCTGCACCGGTATCTCCAAATTCCCAGTCATTTTCCTCTGTATTTTTATTATCCTCTGTCATTCCACAGCAGATCTTCAAAAATGCTGCTGCCATATCCATCGCTGTAAATTCAGAATTATTGACACGTTCTTCGATCGCATTGATCATCATATCCAGATCTTCCTGCTCGATCACACGCTCCACATCATCCAGAATATTTTCCATCTTAGTATTCGCAACGTCATTCAGTGACGGAACTTTCTGTGCATAGATCTTCGTCTTGCAGTATCTCTGGATCTCTTTCAGTTTGTAAACTTCTTTTCCTGATACGAAAGAAAATGCTCTTCCTTCGCGTCCTGCGCGTCCGGTACGACCGATACGGTGTACATAATATTCATCATCCTGCGGGAGATCATAATTAAATACTGCTTCCACTTCATCTACATCAATTCCACGGGCCGCCACATCCGTCGCTACCAGTATCTCTGTCTTACCGGTCCGAAATCCCTGCATCACGCGGTCTCTCTGTTCCTGCTTCATATCCCCGTGAAGTCCTGCCGCAAAATATCCGCGTCCGAGAAGTGCATTTACCAGAAGATCTACCTGCTTCTTCGTATTACAGAATACAACCGAAAGCCTTGGTGAATAAATATCAAGAAGTCTGGAAAGAACTTCCTCTTTCTTCTTCGGCTTTACATCATAATAATACTGCTCAATATTCGGAACAGTCAGTTCCTTTTTTGTAACTTTGATCACTTTTGCGTTATTCTGGAATTTCTTCGTAATCTCCATGATCGGCTTCGGCATGGTTGCCGAAAAAAGCACAGTCTGGCGCTCCTCAGGAACACCGCTTAATACAAATTCGATATCCTCACGGAATCCCATGTTCAGCATTTCATCTGCTTCATCAAGCACAACCGTGTGTACAAAATCCAGCTTCATTGTCTTTCTGCGCATGTGGTCCATCACACGCCCCGGAGTTCCGATGACGATCTGTGTTCCACTCTTTAAGGAACGGATCTGCTTTACGATATCCTGTCCTCCGTAAATCGGCAGAACCTTGATTCCATGCATATATCTGGACAGGTTGCGGATCTCGTCTGCCACCTGGATTGCAAGCTCTCTGGTCGGGCAGAGAACGATCGCCTGCAGCTTTTTCAGCTTCGGGTCTACCTTTTCCAGAAGCGGGATTCCGAATGCTGCGGTCTTACCGGTTCCGGTCTGTGCCTGCCCGATCAGATCGATCCCGCTAATCATCGCCGGAATCGCCTTCGCCTGAATCGGTGAAGCCTCCTCAAATCCCATGTATCTTACTGCTTTCTGAATCTCTTCCGAAAGTCCCATTTCTTCAAATCTAACTGTTTCCATCCATTATCCTTTCTACTACAATACCAATTACAAATATGACCTTAAACTCCATCATATAAACTCTGCCGGGGCGGATTCTCACGCCTGCGGCGGTCGCTTGCGCCAACTTCCTTATCCGTCGCAATGCACAATAAAAAACTCCTTACTTGGTGACAATACAAGTAAAGAGCATCGTAACATTCGCGTTATATTCTAACAAATAAATTTTAAAAAGTCAATTTTCACTTGCATTTTATGCATAAACGGTATAATATACTCATATACTTAATGTAGTATTGATTACTACGTGTAATGGTTTTAATTATTCATCTCTAAGGAGGGATTTATGATGAAAAAGAAACATATTAAAGATCCAGGAAGTGCAATCACACATTTTATCGGTATGCTGATGGCAATTTTTGCCGCATTTCCACTTTTAATAAAAGCAGCCCACGAACCGAGCCGGATTTACCTGATCTCGCTTGCAATCTATGCAGTCAGCCTGATTCTTTTATACGCCGCAAGCACAACCTACCATACCTTTGATTTTTCCGAACGTGTCAACACGATCCTGAAAAAGATCGACCATATGATGATCTTCGTACTGATCGCCGGAAGCTACACACCAATCTGCCTGCTGGTACTGGAACGCAGAACCGGACTTATCATGCTTGCACTTGTATGGGGTATCGCAATCACCGGAATTATTATCAAAGGGTTCTGGGTATTCTGCCCGAAATGGGTATCCTCCGTCCTCTACATTAGTATGGGATGGATCTGTGTCCTCGCATTCAGTCAGATCCTCAACAATCTGACACGTGCAGAATTCGGATGGCTTCTCGCCGGCGGAATCATTTACACAATCGGCGGTGTGATCTATGCACTGAAGCTTCCGATTTTCAACACTAAGCATAAGAATTTCGGCAGCCACGAAATCTTCCACCTCTTCGTGATGGGCGGAAGTGCCTGCCACTTTGTTGTAATGTATTCTTTATTGTAAACCTTGCATCCTCGAAAAATCCAGAAATCTCGCCCCACTAAAGCTGCGGAAGTAATTTTTTATTCTGCACAAAATGCCAACAGGAGAAGCAAATCTGCTTCTCCTGTTTCATGCCCTACTGCCCCGTCTCTTTATAGCTCATCACTAGCCCAAGCTTCGCCCTCCGCGTCATATGCTTGATCGCATACTCCCGCCGCATCGCCTCTTCCTTTGTCTCAAACTGCTCCAGATACACCAGCTCCACCGGTCTCCTGGATCTGGTGTATTTTGCGCCTTTCCCGGCATTATGCGCTTCCAGACGCTTCTCAATATCATTCGTCCACCCGGTATATAATGTTTCATCCTTGCATTTTAAAATATATGTATAATTCATCGCTTCAAAGAGGGACCAAAAAGCCCCTCTTCCTTTCTTCTGCTCTTATTCTTCAGCCAGATAGTCCATCGGATTGACCGGCTGACCATCTTTTAACATCTCAAAATACAGATTGCAGCCTTCCAGACTGTAATACTTGGTCGGAATCTCCAAATATCCGATCACATTTCCCGCTTCCAAATAATCACCGACTTTCACCTGCACTTCCTTGAGCTGTCCATACATGCACTCGTAACCATTCCCCATATCCAGTGTCACCGTGATTCCCGTCTGCGCAAAGTTATCAATGGATTTTACAAGACCCGGTGCTGCTGCGATCACGTTATCGTTCACCGCACCGGATATGATCATCGCCGGATTATATCTGTACTGATCCAATGTAGAAAAATATACGGTTTTATCCATACTGTAGCTCATCAGCACATTGCCGTCCACCGGCCACAGAAGCTGGCTGTCCTCCCCGAAATTCAGGTTCATTGCCGTTCCTGCGGTCTGCGTGCTGTCCGTCTCCCATGTATCCATCCGATTCTCTGTACTTCCATCTGCTGCCGTATTTGCAGCCTGGCTGTCCTCTTTTGTCACAGGTTCTTCATCTTCCAGCGCTTTCTTTGCAATACTGCTTGTCTCTTCCGTATTTCTTTTGATTTCTTCCTCTTTCGCCTGCTGTTCTTCCTCGATCTTTGCCTGCTCATCCTTCACATTTGCCCGGTAATTTCTCCATGTATAGGCTCCTGTAAGCACAATAGCAGCGGCAAAGCAGACCGCAAGACCGATCGACGCTCTTTTTCTCCTCTTATTAGAGGACTGCTGCTTTTTATTCATATTCTATCACCTCTGACAATATTTTTGCCAGAAAATGACCAACTTATTCTCCCTTTTCGTTTTTTTCGATCACAATATCCGTGACTTCTTCCAGACTGACATCAGTGAAAAAATATTGCAGAATTTCTTCACAGGATTTTCCTTCCTCTGCCATCTTCTTTGCCGTGTACTGGCTCATCCCAAGACCGTGCCCGATTCCCTTTGCCGTAACCCTTGTCTTCCCGTCATAATCCTGAAGCGCAAAGCATGACGAGGCAAGATGATAGGTTCTCCGGAATTCTTCACCATTTACTGTTTCACTGCCACAACGGACCTCTGTCACATACCCGGCATTGTCTGTTCCTGTCACTTCCATGTCGCTTCCCTGGATCATGGACACTGTCATCTCCTCTTTTGCCTCCACATCTTCGGGACATTCCCTGCTCTGAAGATACGGATACTCTTCCGAACCAAACACTTCATTTCCAGACCTTGTTTTTCCGTTGCTTAACCGGTGATACGGAGTCAGAATCAGCCTTCCGTCATACATCAGAACCTGCCCCCTTGTCTCATCCCACGCAGCTTTCATCTTCTCATAATATTCTCCATAATGATCTGCTCCCCAGTTGCTCTCCATCTGCTGCCTGGTCCAGTATTCCTTCGTCAGGACAGTGCTGGTGCCCTCATCCTGGATGCTTTTGTAAATGCTGGTCCGGATCAACACTGCCTGTGCCTTTAACGCTTCCTCCTCTGCATCTCCCTCAATTTCTTTAGCCAGAATCCCGATCCCATATTCATCCAGCGAAATTTTTCTGTTCTTTTCGTCACTTTTTACGGTCACATACGGGCTCGTCCCATTGTCCTGCGCCAAACTGCTTCTGCCATTCAGCAGAATCGTAACCACATACGGAAGTAATATAAGAATGGCAGCAAAATAGCCTGCCTGTCTGAAGTATTTTCGCATAAATAAAACCTCCCATACCACTGTATGAGAGGTTTTGACTGATTATGCTTCTGGTTTAACTGTAACATAATCCAGTTTCCAGATATTATCAACATATTCCTGAATGGTTCTGTCTGAAGTAAATTTACCACAGCTTGCTGTATTCAGAAGTGCCATCTTAGCCCAACGATCCGGATCTTTGTAAGCTTCTTCCACTTTCTTCTGTGCTTCTGCATAAGAGCGGAAGTCTTTCAGGATAAAGTATCTGTCCGGTCTGTCTCCACCCTGTGTATTCAGAAGTGAATTATACAGGTCGCGGAACATCTCATGGTCACCATGTGAATAAGTTCCATCCATCAACTGGTCAACGACTCTCTTAATATCCCAGTCATTGAAGTAGATCTCCTGCGGGTTATATCCGCCATTATTCTCATAGTTGATAACTTCGTCAGAACTAAGGCCGAAAATAAATGCATTTTCAATTCCAACTTCTTCTACGATCTCTACATTGGCTCCATCCATAGTTCCAAGTGTCGGTGCACCGTTCAGCATGAACTTCATGTTACCTGTTCCGGAAGCTTCTTTGGAAGCGGTAGAAATCTGTTCGCTGACATCTGCTGCCGCAAAGATCCATTCGGCGTTGGATACGCGGTAATCTTCGATAAATACGACTTTCAGCTTTCCATTGATGCTCAAGTCATTATTTACCACATCTGCTACAGAGTTGATCAGTTTGATGATCTCTTTTGCACGGACATATCCTGCGGAAGCTTTTGCACCAAAGATAAATGTTCTCGGATAGAAGGACATCTCCGGATGTTCTTTGATCTGGTTGTACAGATACATTACATGCAGAATATTAAGAAGCTGTCTCTTATATTCATGAAGACGCTTAACCTGTACATCATAAATAGATCTCGGATCGATCTCTACTCCATTGTGTTCCAGAATATATTTTGCAAGACGTTCTTTGTTCTTGTATTTGATATCCATAAATTCTGCTCTTGCCTTCGGATCATCCGCAAGCGGTTTTAATTTTGACATCTGGGACAGATCTGTGATCCAGCCGTCTCCGATGTGGTCTGTTACCCAGTCTGCAAGCAGCGGGTTTCCATGAAGAAGGAATCTTCTCTGTGTGATACCATTGGTCTTGTTGTTGAATTTCTCCGGCATCATTTCGTAGAAATCTTTTAATTCCTGATGTTTCAGAATCTCTGTATGAAGTCTTGCAACACCATTTACGGAGTAGCCTGCAATAATAGCCATATGTGCCATTCTTACCTGACCGTCCATCAGGATAGCCATCTTACGGACTTTATCTTCATTGCCCGGATACATACGGCGAACCTGTTCTACAAAACGGCGGTCAATTTCCTGTACAATCTGGTATACACGCGGAAGCAGTCTTGAAAACAGGTCGATCGGCCATTTTTCAAGTGCTTCTGACATGATAGTATGATTGGTGTAAGCAACCGTCTTTGTTGTTACTTCCCATGCTTCATCCCATCCAAGACCTTCCTGGTCAATGAGCAGACGCATCAACTCTGCAACTGCTACAGTCGGGTGAGTATCGTTCATCTGGATCGTAACTTTTTCATACAGTTTGCGCACATCTTTGTGTTTCTTTTTATATTTATCAAGCATAACCTGAAGACTGGCAGATACAAAGAAATACTGCTGTTTCAGACGAAGCTCTTTTCCTGCATAGTGGTTGTCATTTGGATAAAGAACCTCGACGATCGTTTTTGCAAGGTTTTCCTGCTCGATCGCTTTATGGTATTCTCCTCTGTCAAATGCATCCAGTTTAAAGTCTGTGATTGCCTGTGCATCCCAGATACGCAGTGTATTGACTACGTGGTTGCCATATCCTACGATCGGCATATCATATGGAATAGCAAGTACGGATTCATAATTTTCCTGGATGAAATCTTCTTTCTTGGTCTGTTCATTATACTGTACACGAATGGTACCACCAAAACGGACTTCCTTTGCATACTCGTCACGACGGATTTCAAACGGATTGCCATCTTTGAGCCAGTTATCCGGTACTTCTACCTGATAGCCATCTTTGATCTTCTGTTTGAACATACCGTAGCGGTAACGGATTCCACAGCCGTAAGCTGCGTATCCAAGGGATGCAAGTGAATCCAAAAAGCAAGCTGCAAGACGTCCAAGACCACCATTACCAAGTGCTGCATCCGGTTCCTGATCTTCTACCACATTCAGATCAATGCCCATCTCATCAAGGGCTTCTTTTACTTCTTTATATGCAGTCATGTTGATCAGGTTGTTGCCAAGTGCACGTCCCATAAGAAATTCCATTGACATATAATATACTGTCTTTGGATCTTCTTTTTCGTATGTTTTCTGTGTCGCAAGCCAGTCATCTACGATTGCTTCTTTTACTGCATAAGATACTGCCTGGAAAATCTGCTGCGGAGTTGCTTCTTCAATCTCTTTACGATACAGTGTCCGCACATTTTCTTTCACATCATTTTTAAAAGTTTCTTTTTCAAATCTTTTACTGTACATGCTTATATTCCCTTCTCATTTTGCGCAGCGGCAGGGATTATTCTCCCTGCTTTTCTACACCCATATTTACAGCTTCACCGTTGATCTTCCAGTCTTTCACATAGCCTGCAGGTTCAGCCTTTTCAACTGCTACCGCAAGTGTCTCCTGTCCGATCTGCTCTGCATACTCTGCAAATACTTTTTCTGCTTTTTCGCTTCCGTCGTAAGTTACCTTGATCTTGTCCATAACTTCAAATCCGGCTTCCTTACGCATAGTCTGGATCTTACTGATGATCTCACGTACAAATCCTTCTGTCAGAAGTTCTTCTGTCAGGTTTGTATCCAGTACAACGGTGATACCATAGTCACTCTCAGATACATATCCTTCCATCTGTGCCATGTCGATCAGAAGGTCTTCTTTTGTAAGTTCAATTTCCTGTCCATTTACCTGAAGCTTCAGAACACCTGTCGCATTCAGTTCGTCCATAGCAGCATTTCCGTCCAGATTGCTGAGCTCATTTTTGATTCCACCTAACAGTTTACCATATTTTGGTCCAACTGTCTTTAATTGTGGTTTAAATGTATAAGAAGTAAATGCACGAACATCATCTGTAAGTTCGATTTCTTTTACATTCAGCTCATCTGTCACGATATCCTGATAGAACTCCGGCAGATCGGAAGCACCTTTTACGAACATCTTTCCGATTGGCTGACGGTTCTTGATATTGGCTGTATTACGGCATGCACGTCCCATTACAACGATCTTCAGAACTTCATCCATGTTCTCTTCCAGAGTCTTATCGATATAAGCTTCATTTGCAACCGGATAATCACAAAGGTGGATACTTTCCGGAGCGCTTTCATCTACGCTTCTTACCAGGTTCTGATAAATTTCTTCGGTCATGAACGGGATCATCGGTGCTGCAACCTTTGATACCGTAACGAGTGCTGTATAAAGAGTCATGTAAGCATTGATCTTATCCTGTTCCATTCCTTTTGCCCAAAAACGTTCGCGGCTTCGTCTTACATACCAGTTACTCATATCATCTACGAAGTCCTGAAGTGCTCTTGCAGCTTCCGGAATCTGGTAATTTGCAAGATGATTATCTACTGTCTTGATCAGTGTATTCAGTTTTGATAAGAGCCATTTATCCATTACAGATAATTTGTCATATTCAAGTGCATATTTTGTTGCATCAAAATCATCAATATTAGCATACAATACGAAGAATGCATAGGTGTTCCAGAGTGTTCCCATGAACTTTCTCTGTCCTTCCATAACCGCTTTTCCATGGAAACGGTTCGGCAGCCACGGTGCACTGTTTACATAGAAATACCAGCGGATCGCATCTGCACCGTATGTCTCCAGAGCATCAAACGGATCAACCGCATTTCCTTTGGATTTACTCATCTTCTGACCATTTTCATCCTGTACATGTCCGAGAACGATTACGTTCTGGTATGGTGCTTTGTTGAAGATCAGAGTTGAAATTGCCAGCAGAGAATAGAACCATCCTCTTGTCTGGTCAACGGCTTCAGAAATGAACTGAGCCGGGAACTGCTGTTCAAATACTTCTTTATTTTCAAATGGATAGTGATGCTGTGCAAACGGCATGGATCCGCTGTCGAACCAGCAGTCGATAACTTCCGGTACACGGTGCATCTGTTTTCCACACTTCGGACACTTGATTGTTACATCGTCAATATATGGACGGTGAAGCTCGATATCATCCGGGCAGTTGTCTGACATGGATTTTAGTTCTTCAATGCTTCCGATCGAGTGCTGGCATCCGCATTCGCATTCCCAGATATTCAGTGGAGTTCCCCAGTAACGGTTACGGCTGATACCCCAGTCCTGAACATTTTCAAGCCAGTCACCAAAACGTCCTTTACCAATGCTTTCCGGAATCCAGTTGATAGTATTGTTATTTGCGATCAGGTCATCTTTAACTTCTGTCATCTTGATGAACCATGATTCTCTTGCATAGTAGATCAGTGGAGTATCACATCTCCAGCAATGCGGATAACTGTGTTCAAACTTCGGAGCATCGAAGAGAAGTCCACGAGCATCCAGATCTTTAAGTACTTCCGGATCAGCCTTCTTTACAAAGAGTCCTGCAAATGGAGTTGTCTCACCCATATCACCTTTTTCGTCAACAAGCTGCACGAATGGAAGGTCATATTTGCGTCCTACTTTCGCATCATCTTCACCAAATGCTGGTGCCAGATGAACAACACCAGTACCATCTGTCAGAGTTACATAATCATCACAGGTAACAAAGAATGCTTTCTTTTTCTGTTTTGCTGCGCAGTCATATGCACACTGGTAAAGCGGTTCATATTCTTTGTATTCCAGATCTTTTCCTTTGTAAGTTTCCAGAACTTCGTATGCCGGTTTGTCTTCTTCTGCAAATTTTCCAAGTATGGTGTCAAGCAGAGCGCATGCCATATAATAAGTATATCCGTCTGCACATTTTACTTTTGCGTAATCTTCTTCCGGGTTTACGCAGAGTGCGATATTAGACGGAAGAGTCCAAGGTGTGGTTGTCCATGCAAGGATGTATGCATCTTCGTCTTTCACTTTGAAACGAACGATAGCAGAACGTTCTTTGACATCCTTATATCCCTGTGCAACTTCCTGTGCTGAAAGTGGTGTTCCACAACGTGGACAATACGGAACGATCTTAAATCCTTTGTAAAGGAGTCCCTTATCCCAGATTTTCTTCAGAGCCCACCATTCAGACTCGATAAAGTTATTATCATAAGTAACATATGGATTTTCCATATCTGCCCAGAAACCTACTGTAGAAGAGAAATCTTCCCACATTCCTTTGTATTTCCAGACACTTTCTTTACATTTATTGATAAATGGTTCTACACCATATTTTTCAATCTGATCTTTTCCGTCAAGACCGAGCAGCTTTTCTACTTCCAGCTCTACCGGCAGTCCGTGAGTATCCCATCCTGCCTTACGCGGAACCATGTAGCCCTTCATTGTACGGTATCTCGGGATCATATCTTTGATTACACGGGTAAGAACGTGTCCGATATGCGGTTTTCCATTTGCTGTCGGAGGTCCATCGTAGAAAGTATAAGTTTCTCCTTCTTTACGGTTCTCCATACTTTTCTTGAAAATATCTTCTTCATTCCAGAATTTTTCAACTTCTTTTTCTCTGTCTACAAACTTCAGGTCTGTATCCACTTTTTTGTACTTAGCCATGATAAGCTCCTTTCTGAATCAATGACTTTGTATGCATTTTTTGGTATATAGAAAAATGTGCCCCGGCACGTAGTGCCCTTAATTTTGCAGGAAGTTTTTGGAATTTCCTGCAAAATTAAAAAAGACTTTCACCCGTAAAAGGACGAAAGTCTGTACATCGTTAACCACCTGTTACTGCATACCAGCATATGAGTTTCCTGTAACGGGGGAAATAACCGTCAGAACTTACTCGCCAGATTGCTTTCAGTTACTGCAACTCGGAAGTGATGTTCAGATCTACCCTACTTGCACCGGTCTTCCACCATCTCCGGTTCGCTTTACCTTTCAAATAAACCTTACTGTCTTCGTCAATGTCTTTTGATCTTTTTTCACCATTTCTAGGTTATTATAATAAAGAACCCCTTGCTTCGTCAAGGGGTTCTGCGGGATTTCGTGATTCTTTCCTTATATTTGACTGACCAGACGTTAATCTTTGTCAACTTCTCTTCTGCGCTTTCTGTTTGTTTCCACTTTCTTCTTTCTCAAGTGTTTCAGAACAGCCCTCCATACAATAATAAGAAGGAGTACTGCTGCAATCACACAAATTACAAGGATTACCTCTCGTGGTATTGTACTCTGAGCCTGCTTTTGTGTTTCACTGTCTGACTTATTGCCGGACACCTGTGCTTCATTTTCTGTGTTATCCTTCTGCAGATATTCATCACTTAATGTCACAGCTGCTTTTCCGACCGGGTTGCCCTGATAAGTATAAGTTACTGTTCCGGTACTGCTGTTCGTGTCATCCTGCGTAATTTCGTAATCCAGGCTTTGGAAATTTACATTTTCCGGAAGTACAACATATGCATTCGGATCAATTTCTTTAAAATCTGCGGAGTCTTCATAATCCGCAATCGTATATTTTGCGAAATTATTAAATCCATACTCCAGTAAATTGATGGAGTCTGGGTATACATTTTTCCCATGTGTCTTCAAGACAACACTGATCAGCTCCAGATTATCATCTGCTGCACAGGATACCAACGTGTTGAGTGCTTCATCTGTATAACCGGTTTTTCCGGCTATTGTCTTTGGATAATAATAATCGTTTCCCTCGTAAAACATCAGATCACTCTGCTGAAAGGTTCTCGCCTGATTTACCAGATTGGTTGCACCGATCGTATACTGCTGTGTCTGGGCAATCGTCTTGAATTCTTCATGATTTTCAAGCAGTTCCTGTGTAATAAGTGCCATATCACGTGCCGTCGTATAATGGTTCTGCGCATTCAGCCCATTCGGATTTTCAAAATCAGAATTTACTGCTCCCAGCTCTTTTGCGCGTTCATTCATCTTTGCAATAAAGCCATCATATCCTAAACCACCCACATTTTCAGCAATTGCATAAGCAACTTCATTTGCAGATGCCATCAGAAGTGCGTGAAGCGCATCATTTAAAGAAATTTCCTCCCCCGCGATCATTCCGATATAAGCATCCCCCTCTGCTACACAATCCACACTATTCTGTGTAATCGTGATCTTGTCATCAAGATTGCCGTTTTCCAATGCTACAAGTGCCGTTAAAATCTTTGTAATGCTGGCAGGATAAGCCTTTCCGTCAATATTTTTCGCATAAAGGATCGCACCGCTTTTTGCCTCCATGACAATTCCAGCCTCTCCGTAAGTAGCCGGTCCTTCTGGCCAGTTCTCCAGCTCATTGCTGGCAATCTTCATATCATATGCCTGCTGTGTTACTTCATCGATTTTCTGCTGCTGCAGGGCTTTAATTTCTTCTTGATTTTTTTCGGAAGTTTCTTCCTCTGTCAGATTATAATTGCTGACCGTTGTATCAATTGGTTCATTTGCTGACGTATCTTCTGCAAATGCGGTCATTCCAAGACTTCCAACCATCACTGCCACCAGCGATGCACTTAAAATTTTCTTCCATCTCCTCACGGATCTTCTCCTCCAAATTCTTTAATCTTATCCAATAAATCCCCGATATCTGTTCAGGCATGCGTAAATATCCTGTTTACGGATCTGTGCCATCGCTACAGAAACATAACTTCCTTTGCAAAGGGATGCCAGACCCTGCTTCTTAATCTGACTCCAGAGCTTTTCCACGCAAAGATCAACATCCTGTTCCTTCCGTTCCATTTCTTCCAGCAGATTCTTCAGGCAGTACGCTAATGCCGTTGTCTGTTCTGCATCCAGGATTTGTTCTACATATTTCAGATCCACATTTTCTCTTCCAATAGAAAATGAATCCTTACCAAACTGTTTTATCTTCACCTGGTCTCTCTTCTTTTCCATTTTTCCGGCCTTTAAGCTTCTGTGATGATCTTTATCAAATAAGACAGCTACATCAACCGGAACCTTTTTCTCTCCGGTCTCACTTTTTTCACCAATCACCGTTTTCACTTTTTCTGTGATATCGTACGTTCGGTAATTATCCATCTGCAGCACATGATCAGCAATGTAAAAATAAGATCCAGAACTTCCGGCCACCAGAATAATAGAAATTCCCTGCTTTTGATACAGGTTACCTGCCTGAAGAGTAAATGGTGTAATTGGTTCCTGTTCACCGGATACGACAGCCTGCATCAGCTCATCCCTGACCATAAAGTTCGTCGCACAGGTGTCTTCATCGATCAAAAGACATTTTGCACCTGACTGTACCGCTTCTACCACATTTGCAGCCTGCGAAGTCGAACCACTGGCATCCTCTGTGGAAAAATTTACTGTATCTTTCTTATTCGGCAGATCATTGATAAACGGTGAAATATTGATATGGGATACACATCTTCCGTCCTCGGCCCGGATCTTCATCGCAGTATCCGAAGTAATCACGTATTCTCTTCCATCTCCGGCGACGTGATTGTAAATTCCCTGCTCGAGTGCCTTCAGAAGTGTTGATTTTCCATGATATCCTCCACCCACGATCAAAGTAATTCCTTCCGGGATTCCCATTCCTTTTATTTTACCCCGGTGTGGAAGTTCCATCTCTACTTCCATACTTTCCGGTGCTTCAAAAGCAATTGCACCTTTCATAGGCTTCTGTGATACACCGCTTTCTCTTGGCAGTATAGAACCATTTGCCACAAATGCAATAAGTCTCCGCTTTGTCAGTTCTCTTCTTATATAATGTTGATCTTCCGCAAGTTCTATACACTTTTTCACTTCCTGCTGATTCAGGTTCTTATAATATAAAGATCTGTCAGCTATTTCCGGAAGATACTCAAACAAAATCTTCCTCAGTTCAAATGCATTGATCGTCCGTCCATTTGCCGGAAATCCAACTTCAAACCGTACCAGAAGATCTCCATCCTTAATTTCAAATGCAGTCCTGTCCAGAACCTCCTGTCCACAGCGGCTTATCCCAATCAATCCACTTTTTCCGGAACCCTTTGCCTGGAAAATAAATTTGGAAACAGCTTTTCCAAATTGTCTTGTCAGATAATCCTGAAGCGCAATTCTTCTGTGTTCTTCTTTATAATATTCTTCTGGAAATCTCGCCTGGATTTTCTTCACCTGAATACTCAGCTTTGACGGAGAAGCAAATGGATCTCCTTGTACATGATCAATATTGAGCTGGTATCCTTGAAACTGATAGCTTCCTCTCAAATCTTTGTAAGCTGGATAGCTTCTTCGATTGATACTCATCAAATTTTTTTCTAATTCTGCTGCTGATTTCATATCCTGCTCCCTCTTATCAAATTCTATGATGTTGGGGTCAAGAGGTCAAAAATCCTCTTGCAGGCAAGTTTGCATCGGCTTTCTGACCTTTTGACCCTGGTATCATTCTATTTTACTAGCAAAAATTTACTTGGTGCATATTAAATTTTCTATAGAACGAAAAAAGATGTAAACCCAATTTATACAGGATTTACATCTTCTAAATCATGAAGCAT